>CAIYFF010000534.1 GCA_903925435.1 uncultured Planctomycetota bacterium
CCCTTCAGCTTGCCTGGATGCGCGAGCGCATACTCCATCGCGAGGATCCCGCCCCACGACTGCCCGAGCAGCACGAAGTTGTCCGGCCCGAGCCCCAATGCCACGCGCACCTGCTCCACCTCGTCGACAAAGCGCGGGATGTTCCACAGCGCCGCGTCGTCCGGCTGGTCGCTGTAGGCCGAGCCGAGTTGGTCGTAGTAGATGTATTCAACGCCCGCTGCGGGCAGGAACGAGTCGAACCCTTCGAAGTATTCGTGCGTCGCGCCCGGCCCGCCGTGCAGCAGCAGCACCTTGAGGCGCGGGTTGTTGCCGATGCGCTTCGTCCAGACGCGGAAGTCGCCCTTCTTCGTGTGGATCGGAATCATGCGCACGCCACCCGACAGCGTGTCCACGCGCCCTTGCTGGTCGAAGTAGCGCGCGTCGGCAGATGGAACGGAGCAACTGGCGCACAGGAGCAACGCGAGCGCGCAGCGGCGAAGGGGTCGTTCGATCATGGGCACAGCTTGTTGGGTTGGACCGCAGAAGCAAGCTAGCGCAACCGAAGCAGGCCCCATGCGTCGTCACGCGCCGATCACCTCGGAGCCTTCGTGCGCGCGAGCAGTGCGTCGAGGTGTTGCTGCTGCGCGGGCGTCGCGTCCGCTCGTACACGCAACCGCCAACGCGGCCTCGCCCCAGCCTCTTCGGGCTCGAACTCGAGCCCGAACCAGTCGAGCGCTTCTCGATAGTCGAGTTCCTCGGTCGAGCGCAGCGCGCGTTCGAAGAACGGGCTCTGGTCCGCGCCCGCAACTTCGGCCGCAAGGGCCTCGAACTCTGCCGCCGAGAAACCCCGTGCCCCGGACCAGCGCACGAATGCGCGGCGCATCAGTTCGTCGAGACCGTGCGCACCCTCGGTCGCGACGCGCAAGCGAGCCTCGAGCACGAAGCCGACAACCGGACCCTTCACGTAGTAGCTCACCGTCGTGCGCGGATCGCCGCCAACGCCCGAGGTCGTGCCGTTCCACACACTGCGCGATGCATCGGCCAACGTCTGCCGCTTGCGCCCAGGCGAGCCCTGGAGCGCACGCACGTTGCCCAACACGAGCGTCAGCCAACCCGCACGATCGACGGCGCCCGTGCGTGCGAGCGCGAGGTCGCCGATCCAGGTGGTGAGCCCCTCGCTGATCCACAGACTCTCGGTGGTCGGAGGGTTCTCGTAGTCGAATGGCCCGAGCTCGACGGGCCGCAGACGCTTCACGTTGAATGCATGCGCGTATTCGTGCGCGACGAACGAGAGGAAGTCAGGATCGCTCGGCTGCTGCCTCCGGTCGACGCTGAGCAACGTCGAGTCGAGGTGCTCGAGACCGCCGTTGCTGCGCCGAAAGCCCGCGAGGAACACGTAGCGATCGAACGGCACGCTGCCGAACGTCGCGCAGAGCTCCTCGGCGATCGGCTGCAGACGTCGCACCATCGCCGCAGAGTCCCATTCGCCAGCGTTGCCGAACTGCGCCCACTCGTGCCGCGCGCCGTGCACCGAGAATGCCGTCGTCGCCACCGTGCCGAGCACGAATGGCGAGTCGACGAGCCAGTCGTAATCGCGCGCGACGAAACGCGTGCGGGCTTCGCCTTCGTGCGGCAACCCTGTGGCGACGTCGTTCCAACCATCGGGCAGCGTCACGTCGACTGCGTGCGGCCGCGCAAGTTGTCCGACCTCGCCGATCCACGTGGCAGGGCCGCAGAACACGGCATAGTCGTTTGCGATCTCGTTCTCGGTCACCGAAGCGCGCGCGCACACCAGACGATAGACGACGCGAACACGGTCCGCGCCGCCGGTGGCAATGCTCCAGCGGTTGGCCTTTGGCTTTGTCACGACGAGCTCCGCACCGCCCGCGGTCGCACGCAGGTCCTGCACGTGGTCGGCATACGACTGCGCGCGATAGAAGCCCGGCGACCAGACGGGCAAGAACAGTTCGACATGCGTGCGGCCGTTCGC
>CAIYFF010000535.1 GCA_903925435.1 uncultured Planctomycetota bacterium
CTACTCGATCCAGTGCCCGGTGCAGGCGCAGTGGGACGAGCGCTTGGCGCAGATCCAGAAGGACTTCGCCGAGCAAGGCGTGGTCTTCCTGCACATCGACAGCAACGTGACCGAGATCGGCGAAAAGGCGCCGGAGCAGCCTTCCCTTCGAGACATGCCCCCGCACAGCCCGCGGAGTCGACGTTGCCGCCGCCCCCTGGCCCACCTGGGCAGCCGCATCCGTTCTCCCGATGGCTACGGCTACCAGGTTGACCGTCCCGGGATCGCCATTTGGCAACCGCGCTGGCGTGCGGAGCCGGGGAGAGTCCTGGGACATGAGCTGGTTGCGCCGATGCGACGGAACCTAACGCGGAAAATCTGAGACCTACTTGCTCCGACTGCCGGGATCGGGACCGAACGGGAAGTTCCTCGACGGGTGGCAGTTCCGGAAAGGATGCAACCGTCGGCCGACTTCCCGACCCTTGCGCAGAACTGGAAGCCCGACGCCTGGACCACCCTAGGCTGCCGTTCCTATCCTGCACAACTTCCCTGACTTGGCCGTCGACCATGACCGCTGCCTTCGAACTAGACCTCGAACTCGCTCGCCGCGCACTCGCGGGCGACGAACCCGCACGCGAGGCTCTTGCCGATCGTCTGCGATGCATCGGCAGGATCTTGGGGGGGCGACAAGCCCGCGGCGGTCGAAGGCTCGGCGCAGACGCGCTCGAGGACCTGACCCAAGACGTTGCGGCGACGGTGTGGAGGAAGTTGTCGGACTACTCTGGCAATGCACCACTCGAAGGTTGGGTCGCCGCGTTCTGCCACAACGCATGGCGAAACGCAGCGCGCAGCCAGTTCCGGGTGACCAACAAGGAGCAGGAATTGGTCGAAGAGCCGGCTGCGTGCGATGCATCTGGCGGTGACCTCGACGGCCCCGTGCATCGCTGCATGGAACGCCTCGATGAGGAAGACGCCGGCCTCGTCCGACAGAAGCACTTCGACGGTTTCACACTCGACGAGATCGCGAGGCGTGCCCAACGCAACCTGAACGCAATCAAGGCACGCTACTACCGAGCGCTGCTTCAACTGCGCCAGTGCCTCGGCGGCACGACGGTGGTCGCATGAGCGCGGAATCACCACTCACGCCCGAACAGGAAGCGCTGCTGCTCGAGGTCCTCTCAGGGGAACGGGCGCGCCAAGACGAGGCGGTCATCGAAGCCGAACGCAATCCGACCTTCGCTCGCGAACTAGGATCGCTGCTCGGCGTCCAGGGAGTCCTCGACGCCGCAGCCGAAAGACAGCGCGGCGACCTCGACACCCCGCAACCGCGACTGGAAGAGGTGGCGGTCCACAGCGTGCGCGCTGCGATGGCAACGGATCGCGCCGGCCAGCAGGGGCGCCTGCTGTCGTTCCGAAAGCTCGCGACCGTCGCCGCCGCGATCGCAACTTTTGCAGTTCTATGGTCCCTGCGCGAACGGGAAGCGATCTCGAACACGCTTGGCGACGAGTTGCGTATCGAACTCACCGCCGGCCCCACGTTCCGGTTCGAATTCGCAATCCCTCCTGGCGGAGCCTACCGGATCGAGCTTCGGACCGAGAATGGTGACGTGCAACGCCATCGCGTCGAATGGCCCGCCAACGCATGGACGCCAGCCGCCGAAGTGGTTTCCGTCTGGGGCTCGAAAGTAGACATCAAGGTCGAGGCGATGGATCGAGACGGCATCACGCTGCGTCGAGGAAGCACGACCTGGCTGCGCGGCCGATGAGGACATCGCCTTCGCATCGCGTCACTGCGACGTGGATTCGAGTGGCGTGCATCTATCTGTCATTGACCACGTTGGCGGGAGCCCAATCCACGGCCAACACCGACCGACTGGCCCAACTTCGCGCGCGGATCGAACGAGGAGAACGCTCCTTCGATGCGCTAAGGGAAGTTGCGCTAGCATCGCAAGGGAGCCCTGAGTTGTTGGCGGAACTGGATTCGCTGGCAGCAGCAGCGGCGACTACTTCGATCTACGACGCGCGCGCGGACGACGCGCTCGCGAGCGAGGTCGAATCCATGCTCGAGTGGCCGTCGCTCACGGACGCAACTCGCGCACGTATCCACTACGCGATCGGTGAGATCCGTTTCCGGCTAGGGCAACTCGCGGCTGCAGACGCGAGTCTCGCGACAGCCACAAGCCTTGACACATCGCTGACGTTCCACATCGCGACGCGCAGATGCCTGTTGCAGATGGAGCGCGGCGACATGACTGCGGCGTTTGCAATGTCCGAGGCAGCGTCTGCGTCAGCAGCCAACGACGTCGATCGACGACGCACCGCGCAGACACGCGCAGACTTGGCTCTGCGCATCGGGCTCTTCGACGAGGCGGCGAAGTCTCTGGCTCTTGCACGTGGCGAAGACACCGGCGACGTCTATGACCTGCTCGCAACACAGCGCATCGAGACCGAATTGGCGTTGGCGCTGGAGGACTTCGAACGCGCGCGCGAAACCGCAGCGGCCTGGCACGAGTCTGCGATGTCTGGCGGTGACCGAACCATCGCATCGCGACAACGAGCTCTGCTCGCGCAATTGCGAACGACGGCAGCGCTAGAGGGGCCAGATGCGGCTATCGCCGCAGCAGCGAGACTGCTCGAGGACCCGGCATGGCTCGCGGCGAACCGCGCGCCCTTGTTGCGAATCGTGATCGAACTCGAGCTCGCCCGCGGTTCGACATCCGCAGCGCGAGCTGCCGCTGCCCGCCTGCTCGCGGGAAGGCCATTCCGTGATCTCGACGCCGAGGATCTAGTCGCCGTGTCGATCGCCGCAGTCACCGATCGAAACATCGACCGCGACACGCTCGCCGATCTGCGCGCGGCGCTTGATGCCGCGTGGCAACGCCAGATCGAGTCGTGGATTTCGCTTGGCTCGCGCGCCGGCCGACTTGCATTCCTGCAGTTGCGGAGCCGGCGCAACCTAGGGAGCGCCCTGATGTCGGCGCTCGCGCTCGAACTCGGCGATGCATGCGGCGACGCGTGCCTGGATCGAATCCTTCGCGCAGAACGCGCTGGAACGACAGCACGCGAGATCGGCCTTGCGTCGCTGGATGCAACTACAGCGCGGGCGCAACTGACACTCGGCGGCGCGAGACTCATCGTCTACCTGCCTGCTCCTGCACGCTCGCACTGCATCGAGGTCACGGAACACGGATCCCGACGCTTCGACCTTCCTTCGGACTCAGGGCTGCGCGTCACAGTGCGAAAGCTGCGGTCTGCGCTCGGATCCGCAAGCGACGAGGATGCGCTGCGAAAGATTGCAACGAGCGCTCGGAGCCATGTGTTGCCTGACGGCAAGACGATTTCCTGGCTCGCGTCGTCGCCGATCGTGGTCGTCGGCCGTGAATTGCTTGCAGGCTTTCCGTTCGAAGCCCTGCCCACGGACACGCCGCAAACGCAGTGGCTCGGACTCGCGACGCCGATCTCGTATCTGCCGTCCTTGCAACTCGGCGCATGGCTCGCATCACGAGCGCCCGTGACAGAGACGTCGGCCCGCGCGCTGTTCGCGACCGGGCTCTCCACGGCGGATCGCGAGAAGTGGTCGCAGAGCGATCTTTCGCTTTCGCATGCCCAGATGGCCGAGCCGCTTCGCAGGATCGCCGCAGAACATCGGACCAGTCGCGACCGCGCTTCGAAGCAAGACCTGATGTCTGCGCCGGGAGGAGCCATGGCGTTGTTCGCGCACGGGATCTACGACGCAGGCGCAGATGCGAAGAACGGATTCCTCTTGGCGGCCACGTCGACGGACTCTGGCGCGGTCTTCGCAAAATCATGCGCAACGCTACGACTGGCCCCGTTCACCGCACTCGCGGTGTGCGGCGCCGCACGCACCTCGTTGCGCCGCGGCGACGACGGTGGCGGCGACCTCGTCGATGCAGCGATGCGTGCGGGAGCCACAGCCGTCCTCTGCAGCGAGTTCGACCTTCGAGTCGACGATGCGGTTGCGCTGACGCGGGAGACATTCGCTTCCCTAGCTCGCGGCAACGACGCTGCACGCGCGCTGCTCGACTCGCGCATCGCTCACGCCGCTGCCGGCAACGATCACCCAGCGCGTTGGGCGTCGATGCGACTCGATGGACTGGGGAGCCTAACGGTCCCGCTCCAGCCTGCGCCCGATTCCACGAACGGCCTGCTCGTCTCGTTGGGGGCCGTGGCCTCGGCGCTCGGAGTAGTTGCTGCATGGTGGCGCGCACGCGGCGCATCGGGCCTGTCGGCGCAGCGCGACAGATCGAGAGCGCTCGGCGCGCCTGAGCGGCGCCGCATGCGTCACTGAACCGGAACAGGAACCACAGCGGTGCTGACCTTGGCAGGCAGTCGCGGCGGCTCGACGTAGCCGTTCGTGGGAGCTCCACCGCCAGGTGTCGTGCGCAACTCCGGATTGCCTGGAAACGCCGGCAGTTGGTAGACGAGGTTGTTGATGCCGATGCCGAGGTAACGGGGCGCAAATGCCTGCGCGACATCGCCGTTGCCGTCGGTGCGCACGTAGCGCAGCACGCCCGCAAACGCACGGTCGTAGTAGCCGATCGTGTTGAGGTCCCAACCATCCGGGACCGACAACCGGAAGTTCACGCTCGCTGGCAGAGCGGCTCCCGCGGGGAACGGCTCGACGTCGCTGACTTCCACGACGGGCTGCGTACGAAACTCGGCGCCGAGCTCCCCGCCCCCACGCAGCACAGCCCCATAGAGCAGCAGTTGCACGCCGTTGGCAGCAGGAGGCGGAACGAGCGGGTGCGCTAGCGCCAGGACGCAATTCAGACCGATCACGTCGCCAACGCGATTGGGGTCCGTCGAGAACAACGCGTTGACCGAAAGGCCTTGGATCTCCGCACGAGCCGGCACGACCGGCGCACCTCCGCTCGGCGCATCTGCGATCGCGATCCTGCCATCTGCGAGGTTGGGCATCACGACTTCGGAATCCCCGTCTCCGTCCAGGTCCCCGAGCCAGAAACGACTCCGATTCGAGGCAGGGCCGAACGGGGCAAGCGGAGGGTCGAGTCGAACCCGCTGGGTCTTGTTCGTCGCGAACGAGAATGTCGTCGTCGCGCCGGGCGTCCCCGTCTGGTTGTACAGCAGCGACACACCGCCGAACGCCGACATGGAGTCCTGCGTGTAGGCAATGTCCTGGTAGCCGTTCGCATCGACGTCGCCGACCGCCAGCGTGCCCATCTGCCCACGGCCCGGAACCACAGTCTGCTCGAACACTCCTTGACCGACCACATACATCGTGTCTGGTCCATTCGGCGTAGACCGCGTCACCCAAGCGAGCAGATCCTGCCGACGACTCCGGAACTCGACCAACTCTGCTTTGATGTTGGGGACCGGGTAGGAGAACAACGAGTTACCTGCATACGCGTCCCCGACCCACAGGCGCTGGTCCGTCGCAACTGCGATCTCCCGCACTCCGTCGGCATTCCAGTCGATCGTCGCGACGCCCAGCACCACTTCCCCAGAGAACAGGAACTGCGCGATCGGAGTCGGTTGCCCTTGCGCTGCGAACGCCTTGACCTGCACACGAGAACCAGCCGGATCGATCCCGACCAGGTCATCCGAACCGTCCCCGTCGAGGTCCGCTGTCGACAGCCGTGCGAAGACGCGCGAGTCGAGCCGCGGCATCGGGCCCACGGGATCCCACTGGTAGACGCCGCCTGGCGTCGCAATCACGAGCCCGTCGCGATTGCGCGTGTTGCCCCGGCGGCGCGTCGCAAGTTCGCGCGCGACCAGTCCCTGCGCGACGTAGTCATACGACTCGAGCATTAGCGGCGTGGTGGCGAGAACGACCTTCTCGTCGCGAATGAAGGCGACGTCGCCGTATCCATGCCCAGTGAAGTTCCCGACTGCTATCGCGGGAGCGACGGTAAGTGTCCGGTTTACTCCGAGCGACGGAGTCTGACCAAGGACCGGAGATGAGCTCGCCAACAGACTCGCAACCGCAACGGATACGCAACTCGAGGTGAGGTTCGGGCGCATGCGCTGGAATTCTGCCGTCGCACAGGGAGAACACACCCCCCCCCCGAAATGGCAACCGTGACCTGGTGCATCGGTGGGCCCGACGCCCGAGCAACCGTTGCCACGCGCGCCGAACTTCTCCAGGAAGCCCGACTCCATGCGACTGCTGCATCTCTGCCTCGTGTCCGGATTCGTATTGGCCGCCGCGTCCACGGCCCAAGACAAGCCCCCGCAACCACATGCGCCGACAGCAACGGCCGGGAAAAGCAAGTCCACCCCCTCCGCGGCCGATGCCATCGAACTCGGCCAGCGCATCGACGGCGAACTGTCCCTGCGCGACATCGATGGCCAGGAGCAAAAGGCCAAGGACCTCATGGGCAAGGTCACGGTCATCAACTTCTACTCGATCCAGTGCCCGGTGCAGGCGCAGTGGGACGAGCGCTTGGCGCAGATCCAGAAGGACTTCGCCGAGCAAGGCGTGGTCTTCCTGCACATCGACAGCAACGTGACCGAGATCGGCGAAAAGGCGCCGGAGCAGCC
>CAIYFF010000536.1 GCA_903925435.1 uncultured Planctomycetota bacterium
CGAAGTTCTCTAGCGAGACGCCGGGCGCTCGAACGGACGGGGCCCTCGGACCACTCGCGTCACGGCAATTCCACCATCAGCCGATTTGCGGCGCGACGCACGACCGCCTCGTCGAGGCGATGCCAACGGGAGACTGCCGCGTCCTCAGGCGAGACGCCCTCCCGCACCAGAGCCTCGATGAATTCGCGCCCGAGTTGGGTGAAGCCACGGACGTGCGGCGAGCCCTGGTCGTCCTCGGCGAGGAACTCGCTGATGTGCGCCAACACCACCTCGGGCCGTTTGCACAGCGCGAGCGCGGCGAGTTCGGCGCGACGCTCCATCTCGGACTCGATGGCGTGGGGAGAGAACCCGAACTGCACGAGCAGCGCGATGGACCGCCCCAGATTCGACTCCACCGGCATGTAGTGAAACGAGTCCACGAGGTGTCGTCGCTCGTGCAATCGAATGCAGTCGAGCACTGCTTCCGTGATGTCGGTGTCCTGCATCGGGGACGACGCCGACAGGCGGAAGTTCGCATCCAGCGGGTCGAGCAGTTCGCATCGTGCGGGCAACGGGTCGGACAGCGCGACACCGCCATCCTCGGCCACGATGCGCTGACGGCGCGCGATCGATTGGGCCCACTCGACGACGGCGTCGTGGTCGACGATGTAGTGGTTCATCAACGCGACCCCAGCGAGATCGCCGCCAAGCACTCCCGACAGCGACCGCACCGAGCGATCGATGCCGAGCACTTCGCGGCAGCGGCCGGGCACTGGCAACGCAGGATCGACCGGGAGATCGCGCAACGACAACCGCGTGAACATCAAGCCTTCGACGGTCCCGCCCGAACGACGGCCAACGACAAGGTGCCGGTTGTAGCGCGCGAGATGGCGGCACAGGCCCGCTGCGAACGGATCCAACATCTCGCCGACGAGTGGCACAGAAAACCGCACGTCGTCGCCGACGACGTCGCGTCCCAGCGTCGCGAGTGATGCGCGCCGCGCATCTGCGAGGAACGTCCCGAGATCGCGTGACTCCTCCTTTGCGTAGCCTCGATAGAGCAGGCGACGCAGTTCATTCTCGAACGCGACCTCGCGCCGCACCTCATCGAGCAACTCGCGCGGCACGCTCGACGTGCCATGCCTGCGTTGCGCCACCACCGCAACGGCTTCCGCCTCGTAGAGCATGCCTGCATCGCGCAGCGCCGCTACGTAGCGAGTCGCGCGATCCCCATCGCCACATGGATCCTCACCAACAGTGCAGGTCCCGAGCAGAGCCCGCCAGACGGATCGCAGTTGGTTGTCCTCTGCATCGAGGGTGCGCGCAGGGATGTCCTGCAGCAGGCGTTTGTGGAATGCGCGCGTGTCGCCCACTTCGAGCAGCAACCGGCGCAAATGCGCCGATGCGGCAGGCGCGCGATCCGCGTCGGGAATTGCCTCGAGCGCAGCGATGCCCGCTTGCGGGTGGCCCAGGCGCGGCAACAACGCCGACAGGATCTCGGCGCCGTTGCCTCTCGCAAACATCTGCCAGCGATCCGGCGACGACCGCAAGAGATCGAGGCACTGCTCGAGCTGCTCGTCAGGGACGCCTGCGCGCATCGACTCGCGAACGATGCCGTGCACGCCCGGGTCGCTCGGCCGCTCCGTGAGCGCAACAAGGAACGCCGACAGGGCGCGCATGCGGTCTTCGCCGGTTACCCCCATTGCCAGCAGAGTCTGCGCAAGGCCAAGGCTGCCGATCCCCATCGCTCTGCCGCCCTGTTTGGCGAGCTTGTC
>CAIYFF010000537.1 GCA_903925435.1 uncultured Planctomycetota bacterium
GAGCGTCGCGCTGTCGCCGAGCTGGATCGTCGAGAAGTCGATCGTGCCCGCGACGTCGTTGGCCGTGACGTTGATGCCAGCGATCGACAGTCGCGCGGCGACGGTCGATGCGTTGACGGGGCCGGCGCCGAAGGTCGCGGCGTCGATCGTGATCGACTGCTGCGCGCCGCCGTTCACCGCGACGAGGATGTTCTTGCCGACGAAGGACGACAGGTCGAACTGGTTGCCCGTGCCCGCGGTGCCGGTCGCGATCTTCTGCGCCGCAGTGCCTGCGCGCAGCGCCTGGCCCGACGTGACGATCTCCTCGAACGGACCGCCGACTCGCGCCGGCAGGTTGCCTTGGAGTCGCACGCTGGTGGTTGCGCGCGCCGGCAACGTGTCCGACGCGGGCACCGTGATCGTGCCGCCCGAGGAGCTCATCACGCGCAGTCCACTGCGCAGGTCGACGAGCGCGCGATCGTTGTCGACGCCAAACGTGCCGACGCGCGTGTAGAAGCGCTGGAGCCCGTCCGTGAGCGTGAAGAAGCCGCGGCCTTGCAACGCGACGTCGAGCGGCCGGCCAGTGTCCTGGAACGTGCCTTGCGACGTGTCGATGTCGACGGTCGTCATCAGCGCGCCGTGGCCGATCTGCATCGGGTTGAGGCCGCCGAGGTTGCCGTTGGGCGCCGTTCCGGCGCGCACGGTGCTGCTCATGATGTCGCTAAACGTCGGCCGCGCGCCGCGGAAGCCGGCGGTGCTGACGTTGGCGAGGTTGTTGCCGATGACGTCGATGTAGTTCTGGTGCAGGCGCAGGCCCGACAACCCTGTGAACAGCGAAGTGCTGACCATGTGTGCTCCTCGTCCTTCTGGGTTCAGGCCTGGGCCGCGGGCGCCGCGATCTGGTGGATGTCGCGCAGCGCGACTTCGCCGCCGCCTTCGAGCTTGAGCTTCACGTCGCCGTCTTCTGCGACGTAGACCGACTCGACCGTGCCCGACGCATCGACGCCTTGCGCGTCCTTGTAGCTCACTTCCTTGCCGAGCAGCGCGCTGCCTTGGCTCAGGCCCTGCATGCGCGCGAGCAGCCCTTGGTAGTCGAGCAGCGCGAGCATGTTGGTGTTGAGGTCTTGCTGCTGCTGCATCGACGAGTAGCTCGCCATCTGGTTCATGAAGCTCTCGTTGTCGACGGGCTCGAGAGGCGTCTGGTTCTTGAGCTGCTCCGTGAGAAGCAGCAGGAACGGGTTCTCGCCGAACTTGCCGCCGTTGCTGGAGAGCACCGTGTTCTGTGAACCGGAGCCGGTGATGCCGCTTGTGGTCGTCATGTGGTCGTTCCTCAAACCCAGAAATCGAGGCCTTGGGCTGTGATCCAGCCCGATTGCGCGCGCGCTGCGATCTGCGGCTCGATGTCCGCCTCGCTGCTCGCCGATTGGTCCATGTGCTGTCCGAACGCGAAGTCGCGCTTGGATCCGTCGCCTTGCTGCGTGTGCACGTCTGCGTGCGTGACGCGAAGGCCGCTCTGCTCCAGCTCCTTCTTGAGCTGGTCGAGGCCCGACAGCAGCAGGTCGCGCATGTCCGCGCGCTCCGTGCCGATCGACAGGCGCAGCGAGTTGCCGTTCTCGACGGTCATGCGAAGGTCGAGCTCGCCGAACTCCGGCGGATCGAGGCGCATGCGCATCTCGCCGCCGTCCTTGCCGAGCTTGAACAGGATCTGCTTGAAGACGGAGTCGCGCGCCTGCTCGTTGAGCTGCACTGCGTGCGAGTTGAGCGTGCGGTAGCCGAGTTGCTTCGCTTCGCCCGCGAGCGGGCGCGACGTCAACTGCGGCATCTCTGCGTGCAGCCGATCGAGCGCTGCGCGCGATGCGGTCGCGGCCTTGCTGGCCCCTGATGCTGCGTCGATGCCAGCGATCGTCCCCGTTGCCGCGGGCTTGCCCGCAGAAAGAACGACCGTCGCGCCGGCCGCCGTAGGGGCGGCGAATCCGGACGCGACGGCGTTGCGTTGGGGAGACGCGTCGAGGTCCGCGGCGGCTCCTTTGCCTGCACTCTCGTGCCGCACCGCCGTGTCCCTCGAGGGAAGTTGGTCTTGCGCGACGACCTGCGTCGCGACTTCGTCCGTTGCGAAGGCGTTGTCCTCGACGACGTCGGTCTCGACGTCGGTTGCTTCGCCATCTTCGCGCGGAAGGTCGACGCGATCGTCTTGCGCCACGTTCTCGTCGCATGCCTCGCATGCGGCGTCGTCGTTGGCCGCGGGAGCTGTTTGCGCGGCGACTGGCTCGCTGCGCTCTTGCTCCTGCGCAAGTTGCTCGAGGCGGTTCGCGAACGAAGCGGTTGCTTCGCCCTTGCCGCCCGCGGCCAACGGCACGCGAAGCGGATCGAACTCGACTCTGCCAAACTGGGTGACGACCACGTTGCCTTTCCTCCGGCGGATCCTTTGCACACTCCGTGCCGCTTCGAGGAGCAACACGGAACTCCCCGTGACACGGGGCTGGATCGTTCTTCGGTCGCGCGCCCAACGAAACTTGCGGCAGAACCTGCCGATTCCCGTCGGCATCTTTGGCCGGTCGGCAGGACCTGCCGATGTGTTGGATCGCGCAACGGCGGGATTGCCGAGTCGCCCATGCGGTGGGCTGATTGGCCGCGTTCGGTTGCGTTCGCGATGGCTCGATGGCAGGGGACGAATTTCTTCGCAGACGCCTCTCAAGCGGCGGCGAGTTCTTCCGATAAACCAAGGGTAGAGGCTGAACGCAGCCAGGAGGCTTCGATGAACATCCCGAACATCAGAAACAACGGCAGTGTCGAGCGCGGCGGGGATCGTCCTCTTCGCGCAGATGGAAAGCGCGATCGCAGCGCTTCGACTGCCGCGTCCGGGGATCGCGCCGCCATCTCGGCGGATGCGCTCGGGGCCAAGGCTGCGTTCGAGGCCAACGTCGATGCGGCGCGCGGCGCCGGCGACGATCGTTCCTCGATGGTCGCGCGCGCGATGGAGAAGCTGATCAGCGGCGGCTTGGACAGCGAGGTCGCGATGCGCGACACCGCGTCGCGCATGTTGGCCGCGGATTTCCAGACCTTCTGAGCCGGCGCTCGCTGGCAGTCTCTGGACGGACGCATCCTGCCTGCGGGCACGGTCGCTAGTCCGATCTCTGCTGGCGATGCCAGCGGGCGCTGCGTGAATGCAGCGACGCATCGTCATCTGTCCATTGCCGAGCGAAGTGGCTTGTCGCGAATGGGGCGCTCCATGAGCGCGCATTCGTTGTCCGCTCTGGCCGCGGTGTTTTGAGGAGCGCTTCTGGCACGATTCGCTGCATGGCGAACAGCGCCCCGCGTTCTCGGTCGCCGCTGCTCTCTCGCGGCGCGCGCATCGGCATCGTCGTCGGATGTTGCTCCTGGTCGCTGGCGCTCACCGTGCTGTGCGTTGCCACGGGGCGCTTCAATGCGCTGTTGCCGGTAGCTGCTCCAGCTTTGCTCGCGTCGGTTGGCGTCTCGCTGTTGCTCCTGCTTGTCGTGGAGTTGTCTGCGCGCGTCTTGATGCATTGCGAATCCGAGGTCGATGCGCGCACTCGCACAGGCATCACGATGGGCGCTTGCTGGATCGCATGCGGGCTCCTGGCGCTCGTTGCCGAAGCGTTGGTCGTGCCGTTGCTGGCCGCAGACCCAGCTCTTGCTGATTCCGCGCGAGCGAGCGGCGGCGTGATGTCGCTGCCTCGGTGGATCCCTATGGCGCTGCTCGCCATCGGATCATGGCTCGTGTTCCGCGCGTTGCGCGCAATCGCGCGCGCTCAGCCTTCGGACCAGGTTCCGACGAATCGGTGCGCGACATAGGCGCAGAACTTCGTCGGCGCGATCGCGTCGAACTCCCATCCGTGCAGGTTGCCGTCGTGCGTCTCGACGTTCTCGTAGTAGTGCCGCAGGTCGCTTTGCATGCTGCGATCGTTTGCATCGTAGAGCGCGTCTACGGCCCAGATCACGGAGCCTGAGTGCACGGAGACGAGCTGCGTGCGCATGCCGAGGCGAGGCGGCGTGTAGGCGCGATAGGCAGTGACCGATCCTGCGAGCACCGCGTCGACGCGATAGCGGTTGCAGAGTTCGACGATGCCCTCGGTGGACACGCTGCCGTGGCGCAGCGACGCCTGCAGTTGCTGTACTTCGGCGGCTGCGTCGGGCAGAGGCACGATCTCGAAGCGACGGAGCTTCTGGAGTTCGGTCACGTAGGCATCGCGAATGCGCGTGCACTCGGCGACCACGCCGGACTCTTCTGCAAATGGCAGCACCATCACGCGCCGCACGCTCGCGAGGTCGCGCGCATCGGCGAGGAAGTGATTGACGTCGCGCTTCTCGGGCGGGCGTTCGAGCGCGCACGAGTTGAGCAGCAGCGCGGTGAGCGCCGCAGCGAAGGAAGCGGTGCGCTTCATTGGCGGCCCCCGATCGGCGCAGCAGGCGTGTCGCCGGGTTGCGCAGGTGCGGGTTCGAGAGCGCGTTGGAGGTCCGCGATCTTGCTGAGCAGCGCCGCTTGCTCGAGCTTGGCCTTCTCGATGCCGAGGCTGAGCACGCGCGCTTCGAGGTCGCGACGCTTGCCTTGCAGGCTTGCGACTTCGGCTTCGGCTTGCGCGCGCAATGCGCGTTCGCGCGTGAGCGAATCGCCCTCGCCTTGCAGTCGTTGCTTCAGGTTGGCGTTCTCGTCTTGCATCGACTTGAACTCCTTCTGCAGCTTGTCGTGTTGGTCGCGCAGCGTCGTGTAGCCCGAGAGCAGATACTCTTGCTTGGGACCCCAATCGACTTCCGTGTTCGCGCCTGCTTCTTGCAGCGTGCCCTTGTAGCCGTCGAGCGGGTCTTCAGGCTTTGGCGCGTAGCCGATCGGCGTGCTCTTGCATGCGCCGAACAGGGCCACGGTGGACAACAAGAGAGGAAGGAATCGGGGCGTGTTCATCGGGTCTCCTCCGGCTCGTAGACGCATTCGATCAAGGCGTGGGCGCCACAACCGCAGCGGACCTCGAGGCCCGCGACACGGTCGCCGTCCATCAGCGGCACCACAGTGATGGCGCTCGCATGGCTGCTGCTGCAATCGACCATCGCGGGCTGCGCCACGACGCGCACGGCATCACGGCGGATCACGCCGCGAGA
>CAIYFF010000538.1 GCA_903925435.1 uncultured Planctomycetota bacterium
GGCTTCGTCTACAACAACGCAGCGCTGCCGTGCCGCGACCTCGGAGTGCTGCGCGTGCGCAACGTCGAGTCGATGGAGCCGGCGCAACGCGAGAAGGCGATGACCGACGCGATGGCGCTATGGGAGAAGAGCTATCGCTACTACGAAGAGGCCGTGAAGCTGTCGCCCGACGATGCGCGCATCGTCAATGACTGCGGCCTGATGCTGATCTACCACCTCAACCGCGGCTTCGACCGCGCGCGCGAACTGTTCGACCGCGCGATCCAAGTCGGAGAAGCGCAGATCGCGGCGATGACGGCGGACACGCCGAAGGAAGACCGTCAACTGCTCGAAGAAGCGGTCGGCGACGCGTGGCAGAACATCGCGGTGCTGATGTCGAAGCACCAGAACCGCCCGTTCGAGGAGCTGAAGCCGTTCCTCGAGAAGGCCGTGCAGTTCTATCCCTACCAGCAGCGCGAAGCGGCGCACATGCTGACGAACGGCGGCAAGGGCGGCGACGCACCGCGCCTCAACCCGCGCAGTCTGCAAGGGCTCGGCGCCGCGAACGCGAGTGCGACGCAAGGCCAAGGCGGCGAGAAGGAGAAGAGCGACGCAGCGAAGGCGAAGGCCGAGGCGGCGGCGAAGGACGGCGACCTCGACACCGCGCTCGCCGAACTCGACAAGGCCAACCGGGAGCTGAAGGACTACGGCCCCTTCCAAGCGATTCGCGGCGACTACGCCTTGCGCTACGCGCGCACGGCGCTCAGCGAGGGCCGCAAGGGCGCCGACATGCTGTTCGCCGACGCGGTCACGATCTTGAAGCGCTCCGTCGAACTCGACAGCGAACCCAACCAACCGCGCCTGTGGCTTGCCGAGTCGCAGTATGAAGCGGGCCAACTCGCGGACGCAGCCAAGACCGCGGCGGCGCTGCTGCTGCACATGCAGTCCCAGGGCGGCGGCGACGAGAAGATCGTGAAGGCGGCGCACACGCTGCGCGCCAACGCCGCGTCGCGACAGTTCATCAGCAACAAGGACGACGCCGCGAGCAAGGCGATGCTCGAGGACGCGCGCCTGTCGTTCCGGTTCTTGGAGCAGAAGAAGCTGCTCGATGCCGAAGCACGCCGCACGTGGGCAACGATGGAGCAATGGGCCGAAGCGGGCGCAGGCGCAGTCGGCGTCTACGCGCGCGCGCTCGCGGACAACAAGGACGACCAGACGCTGCTCAACGCAGTCGTCGACACGGCCTACGCAGTCGGCGAACCCTCGCTCGCGGTCGATGCGCTGAAGGATCGCGCCGATGGCGCAGGGCTCTGGTATCTCGGCCGCGCCCGGTTCTTGTCGGCATCGTCGATGCGCGCTTCGGGCAAGCTCGACGAGGCAATGGCTGAGTTGGAGCAAGCCAAGGGCGCGTTCGAGAAGTCGATGAAGGACAACGCCGCGTTCGCCGACAGCTGCCAGCAGTGGATCGCAATCTGCATGGGCAAGCAGGGCAACGTGGCGCTCGCCAAGAAGGACTGGGCCGCGGCGGAGAAGCTGCTGCTCGACGCCGTGCGCGCGCGACCGGACCGCATCAACGACGACCTCGGCCTGCAAGAGACGACGAAGATCGGCGTCATGGTGCTCGCCGACCACTACGCGCAGGGCGGTGACCTCGGCAAGACGGAGTCGATCTACCGCGCAGCCACGGCCGCTGCAGCCAACGACCTCGACTTGCTCAACAACGAGGGCCTGTTCGCCCGCGACCATGGCAACGCGCTCGAACGCGCCGGCAAGCAGAAGGAAGCGAAGGAGCTCTACGAACAGAGCTACAAGGCCTACTCGCGCGCAGCCGAACTCGACACCACCAACGTCCGCTTGCTCAACGACCGCGCACTGATCGCGATCCACTACCTGGAGCGTGACTGGGACGAGAACAAGACGATCCTCGACCGCGCGATCGAACTCGGCGAGCAGCAGCTGAAGGACTTCCCGGCAGCAGATCCGCAGGGCAAGAAGACGCTCGATGAAGCGCTCGGCGACGCCTACGAGAACCTCGCCCTGTGGCACTTGAAGCACAGCGACGACGCGGCAAAGGCAAAGGCAGCGGCCGAACAGAGCATGCTGCACCACCCGGGCAAGGGACGTCCCGGCGCGCGACGCCACCTGATGGAAGCGGAGAAGGCGCTGAAGGGGGCCAAGTGATCGCGGCGAGGCACGCGCTCGCGCTGTGGCTTGTGCTCGCGGCAGAGTCCGCGTGCACCGCAGCGCAGCAGACCGAGCCTGCCCAGCAAGAGCCACAGCAGCAGCAGCAGCAGCCCAGCCTGCGCGAACGCGCCGCGACAGCAGAGAATCGCGGCGCATTCTCGGAAGCCGCCGACCTCTACCTCGAACTCTGCAAGGCAGAGCCCACGCGTGCGCAATGGGTGCTGGCCGCGGGCCGGTGCCTTGGCAGCAGCGGCCGCTTCCGCGAGGCGATCGACTTCTTGGAGCAGAAGCGCAAGGACTTCGCGCCGCTGCCCGACGTGCCTGCGTTGCTTGCGCGCACGTATCTGCTCCGCGTCGAACGCGACGCTGGGGCCTTGATGCCGGAGGTCGACTACCGCGAAGCCGCGGACCTGGCCGAGGAGATCCTGAAGTCCGATCCCGACCACCTCGATGCACGATTGATCCTCGCACAAGCGCGCTACGCGTTGTCCGACATCGAGGGCGCGCGCAAGGCAGCGGAAGAAGCGACGAAGCGCCACCCATCGCATCCAGGCAGCCACGTGCTGATGGGCCGCATCGCATTCGACGAATACCGGATCCTGAAGGACCGATTCGACGCGGAGCAACCCACGGAGCCCGAGCGCGGCCAGATGGTCACGACCATCGACGCGGCGCGAAAGCGCGCGCAGGCGGCGTTCACAGCCGCAGCGAAGCTCGACCCGAACCGCTCGTTCTCGCACGTGATGCTCGGCGACATCGCAGCAAGGGACCGCGACATCGAAGTCGCGCTGCGTCACTGGAGCGATGCGCTCAGCGTCGATCCTGACGCGCGCATCGACCACAACTGGATTCGCGCGCAGCGGAAGCCGGAGCAGCGCCACGAGTTCTACGCCGCAGCGCGTCACAACTACGACGCGCGCGAAGGCGCATCGGCGGCCAAGTCCGCGACGCTGCGCTTCTACGACGGGCTCGCGCTCTATGAGGCGAGCGACTGGAAGGCTGCCCGCGCAGAGTTCCTGGCCGCGCGCACCCAGAACCCCGACTACCGAAACGCCGACTAC
>CAIYFF010000539.1 GCA_903925435.1 uncultured Planctomycetota bacterium
GCTGGCAGCCCTGGCGACTTGCTGCTCGAGATCCATCTCGTGCCCGATGATGTGCACCGCATGCGCGGCGACGACGTCGAAGCGGACCTCGTGATCGCGCCGTGGGAGGCGATGGACGGCTGCAAGGCGGATGTGAAGTTGCAGAAGGGCACCGCGAGCGTGCGCATTCCGGCGGGCACCAAGGCTGGCGCGCGGTTGCGACTGCGCGGCCAAGGCCTCGCGCGCGCTTCGGGCGAGCGCGGCGACCTGATCCTCGTCGTGCGACTTGGCTTGCCCGATGCGCTCAGTCCCGAGCAGCAAGAAGCGCTGCGCGCGCTGGGCGTCGGCAGCGAACCTGTGCGCGGCGGCGTGCGCGAAGCCTGACGGGCCGATTGCGCGCGTGCTCGCGCCGTTATCGCGGCGCGGCAGGAACCGCTGGCGACGCAGCGTGGACCATCAGGATTTCGAGCAGCCGGACCGAACGGTCCCGTCGCTCCGAGTGCTCGCGCGCTTCCTCCAGCAGCGGAGCCAGCGCATCGCGCGTCCGGTCCGGATCGCGGCGCGCGGAGCTGTCGATCAGGCCTTCGCACATGCGGCCGATCGAAGGATCGCGCGTCGCGAGGTAGGCCTTGGCCACCGACTCCGCGCAGCGCGGGTCCTCGAGCGCCTGCAGCGCGCGCAGCAGCGCCTCGCGCGCGGCGTCGCACTTGGCGCGCGGCAGCAAGTCGTTGTGGAAGTCGAACCAGTGCGGGTCCGTGGCGCGGGCCAGCATCTCGAAGGCTTCGCCGTCGTCGCGGCCGCGGCGTTCGACGCGCTGCAGCGCATGGAGCAGTGGCAACTCGCTCTGGAGTTGCGCGTCGAACTCGTCGGCTCGCTTCTGCGCGGCCTCGGGCAGCGAAGGCCTCGCTGTGGCTAGCGCTTGTCGCGCTTCATCGATGCGCGCTTGAAGGCGCAGGCCTTCGGCTGCGCGCAGCACGCGCATCGACTCCTCGGCTTCGACTTGGGCCGCGAGCTTCTTGCTCGGGATCCAGGAATTGCCGTCGGCGAGTTGGCGCAACAGCGGCAGCGTGGTCGTGCCCATCGCGTCCGCAGGCCGCTCGCGCAGCACGGCAGCGAGGCGGCGACTCGTCGACAGTTCTTCTTGCGCTGCCACGACGATCGCGACTGCCACGGACGCTGCGGCGCCGATGCCGAGCATCATGCGACGACGCTTCTGGCGAATTGCGGCGCGACCCGTCTCCAGGTCCACGAGACGCTTTTGGAG
This sequence comes from uncultured Planctomycetota bacterium, assembly GCA_903925435.1. Classification (GTDB taxonomy): domain Bacteria; phylum Planctomycetota; class UBA1135; order UBA1135; family UBA2386; genus SXPK01. The sequence continues at coordinate 1,244 of CAIYFF010000539.1, forward strand.
CGTCGCGTCCTCGGGTTGGGCCGCGAGCGCCGCGCGAATGCAGCGGACTTCGAGTTGGAAGTCGTTGCCGCCATACAGATCGACGATCTGCACGTAGCGCTGTGCTGCAGCAGCAGGATTGCCATTGACCTTCTCCAACTCGGCGCAGCGCAGCAGCAGTTGCTGGTCGTTCCGCAGCGGGCCGGCGTCGCAACTCGAAGTCAGCACCTCGCAGGCGCGATCGGCGAGCCCGAGGTTCTCGAGGCGCTCGGCCCACTGCAGCAACGCATGGCGCAGCGCCTGCTTGTCGCCCGAGCGCTTCAGCACCTCGCAGCGACGCTGGTGCAGCATCACGTCCGCAGGGTCGAGCGCGATCGCGCGCTCGTAGCAGGCCATCGCGTCCTCGAACCGTTCTTCTTCGGTCGCCTGGAACGCGAGCACGGCCATCTCGCCGGCGGCTTCCCGGCGCTTGCCCGCGGCCGCGAGCGTCTCGGCGAGGCGGCGGCGCAGCATCTGCTCGCGCGGCATGCGCACGAGCGCCTGGCCGAGCAATCGGATGGCTTCTTCGCGGTCCTCGGTCGTCAGCGCCTCTTCGGCGAGCGCGGCGATCTCTTCGCCGGTCGCAGGACGGGCGAGGCCTTGTTGCACCAGCGTCAGCAGCGCGGAGCTGACCTCGAAGCGACTGCGCTGCACGGCGCGCGCGACGCCCGCGACATCGGTGCGGCCGTCGAGCAGGCTCGCCACGAGCGCAGTGAAATCATCCGGAGCGCGCTCGGCGGCCTGCGCATCGGCGACGAACAGATCCTGGTCGGTGCCAACGACGGTCCGAATGCGCGCGTAGTCGTCGGCGCGTCGCGCTCCTTCGAGCAACAACGGCCCAACTTCCATGCGGATCTCCGCCGCGAGCATGTCCGCGTCGAACGTCTCGGGCGGAGCGTCGCCTTCGTGGAACACGAACTGCGCGGCGCTCAGTTGCAGCAACTCGTAGACGCCTTCTGCCGTGATCTCGCGGAACGCGCTCTCGATCGACTCGGCGTCGCACAGCTTCTCGTCGCGCAGGATGCGAGCCGGGCGCTTGCGCCGCTTCTTGGTGTTGGCCTGAAGCGCCTTCACCTTCTCGGCGTCCGCGTAGCCACGCTCGACGCAATGGTCGAGCAAGGGCAATTCGCGCCCAGGGCCCGCGGCGCAGCCCGCCACGAGTCCGTCGACGAGCCGAACATGGCGCTCGCCGCGTTCCCAACGCACGTGGAGCGTGCCGGTCGCGCGGTTGCCGTTGAGGTTCTGGAATACGTCGCCGAGGCCGATTCCTGTGAGGTCGCCGGAGAAAGTCATGCGACGGGTTTTTCGACACTCGGAGGATCTTGGCCCGAGGTCATCTCCTGTCGCCGATGGCACCGCACCTCCCTGCGGCGAGAAGCGGACGCAGCGCTTCGTCCACGGACTGCGCGTCGCTATGGTCTCCGCCTCACGTTCTGAGCATTCCGTTCCCTGAAACCCTAGAGAGAGCCCGCGAGTGAAAGTCCTCGTTGTCGGCGGCGGCGGCCGCGAACATGCCTTGTGCTGGAAGATCGGCCAATCGCCGTTGGTGGCGAAGGTCTACTGCGCTCCCGGCAACGCCGGCACCGCGCTGGTGGCCGAGAACGTCGATATCGCGGCGGAGGACATCAAAGGGCTTGTAGCTTTTGCCAAGAGCAACGGCGTCGGGCTCGTTGTCGTGGGGCCCGAGGCTCCGCTCTGCATGGGGATCGTCGACGAGATGAAGAAGGTCGGCATCCGATGCTTCGGCCCGAACAAGGCCGCCGCGGAGATCGAGGGCAGCAAGCTCTACGCCCGCGAGTTGTGCCGTCGGCACCGGATTCCGTCGCCGCAGTTCTGGTCGTTCGAGGATGCCCACGGCGCGCGCGCGTTCCTCGACATGCGCGAAGATGGCCCGATCGTCGTGAAGGCGTCTGGTCTCGCCGCTGGCAAGGGTGTCACGGTGTGCAAGAAGAACGAAGAGGCGCGCGCCGCAGTTGCCGAGTGCTTGGAACGGCGGCGCTTTGGCGACGCGGGCAGCACGGTGGTGCTCGAGGAGTTCTTGGAAGGCCAAGAGCTGTCTGTGATGACGCTGACGGACGGCAAGACGATCGTCCCGTTCGAGCCGGCGCGCGATCACAAGGCTGTGTTCGACGGCGACAAGGGGCCCAACACGGGTGGCATGGGCGCAGTGACGCCGGTGCATGTGCAGGGTCGGGCGATGACGCAGATCGAGAACCAAGTGGTGTTCCCGACCGTGCACGCGATGAACCGTGAGAATCGGCCCTACCAGGGCTTCCTCTACTCGGGCCTCATGCTGACGCCGCAGGGGCCGCGCGTGCTCGAATACAACTGCCGCCTCGGCGACCCGGAGACCGAGCCGCTCCTGATGCGCCTTGCAAGCGACCTTGTGCCGCTGCTGATCGCGACCTGCGATGAGAAGTTGGAGGAGCAGCAGGCGCCGAAGTGGGACCCGCGTCCGTGCGTCACGGTCGTCGCGTGCAGCGGCGGCTACCCGGGCGACTACAAGAAGGGCGTGCCGATCTTCGGCCTCGATCGCGTCAAGTCCGGGCCGGACTTGCAGGTGTTCCATGCGGGCACCGCGAAGAAGGGCGGCGACGTGGTCACTGCGGGCGGCCGCGTGCTTGCCGTCACGGCGATGGGCAAGGACGTCGAAGATGCGCGCAAGCGGTGCTACGAAGCGCTCGCGTTGATCGAGTTCGACGGCATGCACTACCGCAAGGACATCGGCGCCCGCGCCTAGTGAGGGCGATCGCTCGCGGAGAGGCTTTCGACTCGTGAACCCCGAGCAAGAGCTGGAGACGGTGGCGCGGCACTTCCGCGCGCAGGGTTGTCGTTGGACGGCGCAGCGCGAGGGCATCGTGCGCGCCGCCTTTGCGACGCACGATCACTTCACCGCCGAGGAGTTGCTCGCGCACAGCCGCGAAGTCGATCCTCGCGTGTCGCGCGCGACGGTTTACCGGACGCTGTTGGTGCTGGAGCAAGCGGGCTTCGTCGAAGGTCTCGATGCAGGCGATGGCGGCCGCCGCTTCGAACACGTGCTCGGCCACGCACATCACGACCACATGGTGTGCACGCAGTGTGGCGCGATCGTCGAGTTCCACGATGCAGAGATCGAGGCGCGTCAGGAAGCCGCTGCCAAGGAGCACGGGTTCTCGATCGAGCGGCACAGCCTGCGCATCTACGGAGTCTGCCGCTCCTGCAACAAGAAGCCGCGCAGCAGGCGACGCGGATGAGCCCTCTTCACGGCGCGCGCATTCTCGTCGTCGATGACGAGGAGGACCTGGCCGAGTCGTGCGCGTTCTTGCTGCGGCGCAAGGGCTATGAGACTTCCGTTGCGACCAGCGCGGAAGCTGCGGTCGAGGAATTGGCGCGGACCCAGTTTGCGCTCGTGATCAGCGACGTGCGGATGCCGCGCATGAACGGGATGCAGTTGTTGCTCGCCGTGAAGTCGCGCGATCCCGAGATCGAGGTCGTGCTGATCACCGGGCACCCGGACATCCAGAACGCGGTGCTGGCGATCAAAGAGGGCGCGTTCGACTACTTGACCAAGCCCTATGCCGAGAAGGACCTGCTTGAACGCGTGGCGAAGGCGCTCGCGCATCGGCGCGTGAAGCTCGGCAACGAAGGGCTCAAGGACCGACTGCAGTCCGGCATCGCCGGGCGCAAGCTGGTCTACCGAAGCGCTGCGTTCGGTGAACTGGTCGCATTGCTCGAACGCGCAGCCCGCACGGATGCGTCGGTGTTGATCCAAGGCGAGAGCGGCACGGGCAAGGAGTTGCTCGCGCATCGATTGCACGACACGAGCAGTCGCAGCGAGAAGCCGTTCGTGCCCGTGGACTGCACGGCGATTCCGGCCGAGCTCTTCGAGAGCGAGTTGTTCGGCCACGAGAAGGGCGCGTTCAGCGGCGCGGTGCAGGACAAGATGGGTCTGTTCCAGGTCGCGGATGGTGGCACGCTGTTCTTGGACGAGCTCGGCGAGCTGCCGTTGCCGTTCCAGTCCAAGCTGCTGCGCGCGATCCAGGAGCGGTCGATTCGTCGCGTCGGCGCAAACGTGGAGATCCCGGTCGACGTGCGCATCGTGGCTGCGACCAATCGCGACCTCGTGCGCGAAGTGCAGGAGGGGCGCTTTCGCCAGGACCTGTTCTATCGACTCGATGTGGTTCGATTGCAGGCGCCGCCGCTGCGCGAACGACGCGAGGACATCGAGGAACTGGCGAACCACTTCCTTCGGCGTTTCGGCGCACGTTCTGGCATCCTCGGCATGGAGCCAGAGGTTCTCGATGTGCTGCGCCGCTACGACTGGCCAGGCAACGTGAGGCAGTTGCGCAATGCGATCGAGCGCGCGTGCGCGCTCGCGACGGGGCCGCAGCTGAAGAGTTCCGACTTGCCGCACGAGGTGCGCACGGGCATGCCGTTACAGGCAGCGATGGGCGAGGGGGACGCGGCGGGCACGTTCCAAGAGCTGAAGGCGCGGACGATCGCTGCGCTGGAGCAGAGCTACTTCGAAGGCTTGCTGAAGAAGCACAAGGGCAACGTCACGCACTCCGCCGACGAGGCTGGCATGACGCGCTCGGCGCTGCAGAAGCTGCTGCAGAAGTATGGCCTTCGCAGCAGCGACTTCCGCGAAGGCTGAACTCAGGTCTTGTTCGCGCTGCGCAGCGGTCGTTCGCCAAGCAATCGGCTCGCCTTGCGACGCGGCTGCAAGATGCTCGCAGTCCCTTCGCACACGATGCGAACCGCGTGCTCGACATCGTCGGTCAGCAGGATGCGATCGACGTCGGCGCCTTCGATCGTGCCTTCTTTGACCATCGTGTTGCGCAAGAAGTCGACAAGCGGTCGCCAGTAGTCGACGCCCATCAGCACGATGGGGAAGTTGTTGACCTTGCCCGTTTGCACGAGCGTCGCGACCTCGAACAGCTCGTCCATCGTCCCGAATCCGCCCGGCAGGATCACGAACGCGTAGCTGTACTTCACGAGCATCAGCTTGCGGACGAA
>CAIYFF010000540.1 GCA_903925435.1 uncultured Planctomycetota bacterium
CGCTCGACGCGCAGACGATCGCCGAACTCGATTGCTGCTTCGCGGGCCTCGAGCGCGACGACACGGTCGGCGCGATCGTGATCACGGGCGCGGGCGAGAAGGCGTTCGTCGCCGGCGCCGACATCTCGGTGCTCGCCAAGCAAGGCGTGCTCGACGGCAGCGACAATGCGCGCCTCGGCCAAGCGCTCACGCTGCGCATCGAGAACTGCAAGAAGCCCGTGCTCGCCGCGATCAACGGCTTTGCGCTCGGCGGCGGACTCGAATTGGCGCTCGCGTGCGATTGCCGATTTGCGAGCAAGAACGCGAAGCTCGGCCTGCCCGAAGTCTCGCTCGGCATCATCCCCGGCTACGGCGGCACGCAGCGGCTTCCGCGCCTTTGCGGCACGGGCGCTGCGCTGCAGTTGATCCTGACGGGTGATCCCGTGACGGCGGACGAAGCGCTGCGCATCGGCCTCGTCAACGCGGTGTTCGAGCCGCAGGACCTGCTCGCGCAAGTGAAGGCGATCGCCAACAAGATGGTGTCGCGCGGCCCGCAAGCGCTCGCGCTCGCCAAGCAGGCGGTGCGACGCGGCGTGCACATGCCGATGCAGGACGCGCTCGCGCTCGAAGCCGACTTGTTCGGCGCGATCAGCAGCACGGGCGAGATGAAGGAAGGCATGGCCGCGTTCTTGGAGAAGCGGAAGCCGTCCTGGATCCGCGGCAGCTAGTCGGCGCTGCCGCGCATGGCGCATCCTGTCGAGTTGCTGCAGACGTTGCCGCGCGGCGAGCCGCTCGCGCTGCTGTGCGGCGCGGGCTGGAAGCACAGCATGCTGTGCCGCGATCCGATCGACGCGCTGACGTTGCCCGCGGGTGCCGAGATCGGCGCGTTCTCGCAACTCGACGCGTTCTTGCGGCGGCATCGCGATCGAACGTGCGCAGGTTGGCTCGGCTACGACCTCGGTCGCGACGTCGAAGCATGGCCGCTGCGCATCGATGACGACTTCGGCGCGCCCGTGCTGCATCTCGCCGCGTATGCGCGCGTCGATGCGATTGCGAGCGATGCGGCTCCGCTGCCCAACGCGCCGAAGGTCGAAGCGGCGCGCTCGTTCGTCGCGCACCAGAGTCGCTCTGACTACGAACGGCGCGTCGCAGCGGTGGTGGAGCACATCCGCAATGGCGACATCTTCCAGGCCAACCTCACGCAGCCGTTCACGGCGGAATGGGATGGCGATCCGCGCGCGTTGTTTTGGCGCATGTGCGAAGTGAGCCCCGCACCGTTCTCGGCCTACGTCGAGGATGGGCGCGGCACCGCTGCGTTGAGCAGTTCGCCGGAGGAGTTCTTGTTCCGCGACGGTGCATGTGTGCGCACGCGGCCGATCAAGGGCACGCGGCCGCGCGGCATCGACGCGACGGACGACGCGCGCTTGTTGCGCGAGCTGCTCGACAGCGACAAGGATCTCGCCGAACTCGCGATGATCGTCGATCTGTTGCGCAACGACCTCGGCAAGGTGGCGGACATCGGTTCCGTCGCAGTCGGCCCGTTCCCCGAGCACGCGACGTTTGCGCAAGTGCACCATCTGTTTGCCACGGTCACCGCGCGCCTGCCATCGTCCTGCACGCATGCGGACTTGCTGCGCGCGACGTTCCCTGGCGGCTCGATCACGGGTTGTCCCAAGCTGCGCTGCCTGCAGATCCTCGAGTCGCTCGAAGTCGCTCGGAGAGGCGTCTACACCGGCGCGATCGGCTTTGCGCGCGGCGATGCGATGCACTGGAACGTCGCGATCCGCACGCTCGTGCACAAGAACGGTCGCATTCGCGCCAACGCAGGCGGCGGCGTCACGACGTTGAGCGATCCCGCCGCTGAGTACGACGAAACGCTGCACAAGCTGCTCGGCATCGAGCGCACGTTGCAGCGTCGCGCGGAGGCTCCGAGGTGAGCGACTCGATGCGCGCGGACGCCATGCATGCGCAACGCAAAGAACGTCCGACGTCGTTGTTCGAGACGATGGGTGTGTTCGGCGGCGAGTTGCGGCTCTGGGATCGCCACGTTGCGCGCATCTCCGCCTCGATTCGCGCGCACGGCGACGAAGAACCGATCGACGCCGAGTTGTTGGCCCAAGCAAAGACCCAGCTCTCCGCGGCCCAGCGCCACGACGTGCTGACGCTCGAGCGCGTGTTGCCGACCGAGGCGTCGGCGGGACTCACGTTGCTGCGCACGCGTTCGCGCACGTCGTCGCCATGGGCGCGTGCGTTGGGTGATGAGCACGTTCGTCTGTTGCCGACCGTCGCGCGCCGCGCAGAGAGCGAACTGCCCGCGCATCACAAGGCGAGGCCGCGCACGTTCTATGACCGCGTGCTCCAGGAGGCGCGCGCTGGTGGGGCAGACGACGGCCTCGTGCTCGCTCGCGATGGCGCGGTGTTGGAGACCTCGGTCGGCAACGTGTGGTTGCTGCTCGACACCGTCTGGACCACGCCGCCGCTCGATGGCCGCGTGCTGCCCGGCATCGCGCGTTCGCTGCTGCTCGAACGTGCGAGGAAGGAGGGCATCCCCACGGCCGAGCGGCCGTGTTATCTGCCCGATTTGCACCGCGCGGACGCGATCTGTCTGTCCAACGCCGCGTTCGGCGTCGTGCCGGCAGGCCTCGTCGGATCCGGTGAGGTCGAATTGCACAGCTCGCTGCGGCGGCTGTGGCGTTTCGCGGTCGGTGACTGAAGGGCGCGGCCCGGAACTGCCGATGGGATCGGCATGAACAAGGCACCCCAACTGGCCTCGCCGGGTTCGACCCAGAGCGCAGCCCCCGCATCCACGCCCGCGCGCGAACCGCGCGCGTTCTCGTTCTTGAAGCCTCGGCTCGTCACGGTCACGCCGCCTGCGATCGACCTGCACGGCCGCGCGATCCTGATGGCGCGCGCCGACAGCAGCGTGCCGGCGCTGGTCCGCGCCGTCGTCGACCACACGATCGCGTTGCACAACGAGCACGGCCGCGAGTCGGGCTACGTGCAGGCGATCCAGGTGTCGGTGCTCAACCGCCGTCGCCGCGCCGCGCGCTCATGGATCCAGTCGATCCTGGCGGGCTCCGTCGATGCCCCGACTCTGCACGCGATCGCGACCCAGTGGCTGCCGACGCTTGCAGGGAATGGCCGCGACGCCGAGTTCGTGACGCGCACCGTCCGCTCCTGCGTTGAGTTCGTCCGTGGCTCGATCACGGCGCTGCTGTTTGACCAGCCTGCGGACAACCTGCTCGGCAACGCGCGGGCGCTCCACGTGCTGGAGACGGTGCTGTCCGTGCACCTGTCCGCAGCAGAAGAAGCACGTAGCTGATGAACGGAGTGGCCTAGCCTTGGCAGGGCTGCCGGCCAGCCTGGGTTGCCACGTCTGTGCGAGTTCGCCGCGCGCGTGAGGAAGGTTCTTGCAACGGCATCGGGGTGCCGCTAGCTTCCTCGCCCCTCGCGCGGCCGTAGCTCAATTGGATAGAGCTCCAGACTACGGATCTGGAGGTTAGAGGTTCAAGTCCTCTCGGCCGTGCCACTTACGCCTGCTCGCGCCTCGCCCCAGGTCGATCGACCGACGGTGGCTGGAGGCCTGCCGCGCTCGCACCCAGCCTAGCTCCGCATGGAGCTGACGCGCCCGTCCTCCTCGCGCGAATCCTCGTGGCGCAGCTCGTCCCGTCGCGGCAGCTCGCAGGCCACTCCGTTCCTCACTAACCCGGAAATGGCAGCCCGGAAATGCACGCGGGCGGCTCGTGGGCCGCCCGCAGCATCCGTTCTGATTCCCGCGGAAAGGCCGCGTGCCTCAGTTGCTCTGCAGCTCGAAGCTGATGCAGTTGCTCATCGAGTTGCCGGTGCCGGCGCAGAACGCGACGCACTGCGAGCTCAGCACGAGGCCGGCAAACGCAGGGTTGTTGGGCAGCGGCAGCGGGAAGTTGGCGACTCCCGTGCAACCGGCGCCGAACGGGGTGAAGACCGGGCCCAGCGTCGTGATCGTCGGCAGCGCGACATGGATCGGTCCGCAGAACGGCACCACGACCGGGCCGACCGGCAGGCAGGGGCCGACGCCGATGCCGCAGACCGCGAACGAGGACAGCGGCACACCGTCGAGGCCGAGCGCGAAGAGGCCGTTCCCGAGGTTGGGGCTGTTGCGAAGGCTGTGGGTCATCGGGCACGCGGGGCAGGAGCCCGTGGCGCACGCGACGCCCGTCGAGGTCTCGCGGCCCGAGCGCACGGCAAGGCCGATCCACTGGTCACCGGGCAGCGACGGCGGCAGCGGGCAGCACGTCTGCGCGCCAAACGCGAGGGTTGCGCCTGCGACCGCGTAGTTCCAGCCAATCGTCTGGAAGCCGTCCGTGAGGTAGAGGATCTCGCGGCCTGCATCGACGGCGAGCCCGGTGATCATGCGCAGCGGCGGGATGCCGAAGCATGCGGCGGGCGTAACGACCTGCACGACGAGGCA
>CAIYFF010000541.1 GCA_903925435.1 uncultured Planctomycetota bacterium
AGTGCGCGCGTCAGTTGCGCAGCATCCTTGTAGTCCGCCGCGAACACGAACACGTTGCCGTCGATCTTGTCCTCTGCGTCGATGCGGTGTTCCCACGCGTCGGTCGTCGTTGCGATCTCGCTCCAACCGGTCCACGACGAGCCGCGGTGTTGCGGCCAGGCGACCATCAGCGGCGCAAGCGCGACGATGGGCACCACTGCGAGCAATGCGACCTTCGCGGCCTTCGCGAGCTTCGGCTTGCGATCCTTGATCCCGCTCTCCGAGAACCACAGCGAGGCTCCGAGCAACAGCGGCAGATACGACGGCGCGATCCAGTTGGGCTTCACCTGCATCAGCGGCGCGTTGCACAAGAAGAACACCGGCATCGGCAGCGCAAACGCGAGCAGCCACAGCGCGCGCACGTCGCGTTCGCGGGCGCGGCGCATCAGCCACAGCAGCGCGAATGGGATCGCGGCCGCGAGCGCGGGATGCGCGACGCCGATCTGTTGGCCAAGGAACTGGAACAGCCAGTCGATGCGGAAGTTGGCGCGCGCGAATCGGCTCTCGGTCTGGAAGCGGAACGACTCGAAGTCGTTGTTGACGTTCCACATCACGACGGGCGCGAACACGATCGCTGCCGTGACGACGCCAAGCCACGGGCCGGGCCGCAGCAGTTGCTTGCGCATCGACGGATCGAGCAAGAGCAACACGGCGCCGCTCACGGCAAGGAACGCAGCGGTGTACTTGCTCAGCAGCGCGAGCCCCGCGAATGCGCCCGCGAGCAGCCACCAGCGAATGCCGCCGTTGCGCGCCTTCCACAGCGCCGCCATCGTCGCCAAGAAGAACAAGCACAGCGGCGGGTCGGGATTGGCGAGGAAGTGCGTGGCGAGCAACGCCGGCGCGCACGAACTCGCAAGGGCCCACGCGGCGCGCGCAGTTGCGTTCGCGCCCCATGCGCGCAGCATCCGCATGCCGAGCGCCATCGTCGCGATGCCGCACAGCATCGTGAGGAAGCGGATGCCGAGCGCTCCGTCGCCGAACACGCGCGTGCCGAGCCAGATCATCCAGGCGACCATCGGCGGGTGGTCGTAGTAGGAGAGATCGGGATGCTGCGCGTAGGTCCAGTAGTAGGACTCCTGCGCAAACACCGGCATCAAGAGGCAGAGCCAAGCGCCCGGAATGCTCGCGAGCGCGAGCAGGCGCAAATCCGAACGGTCGTCGGGTGCGGTCACGCGCGACACCATCGCAGCGCAGCGCAGCGGGAGCACGCGAAAACCTGCGGCAGCAGTCGAGGGCCTCAGTCTTCCTTGATGGCGGAGCGCGAGTTCAACGCAGCGGCAAGCCGCGTCGCGCGCGCGCGTCGTCTTCGAGCTCCTGCGCGATAGCCGCAGTCCGTCGCAGCCGTTCTTCCAGCGCTTCGATGCGCAGGTGCAGGTTCTTGATGCGGTGGCCTGCGAACAACGCGAGCCAGCACATGCCGAGCGTGAACGTCAGCAACCCGACCTCTGGCAGCGCAAGCCCGCGGACGAGGCGCGGCCCTTCCTGTTCGAGCAGCAGGCTTGTGACGACGAGCGTCGCCCTCAACAGGTGGAACTGCGGTTCGTGCAGCGTGCGCATCCGCCGGATCCTACGACGGCAACGGGGCGCAGCGCATCGCCGTGCGGGTGCCCATGGACTGCGCCCCAGGGCCCGTGGCGCGGTCGCGATGCAGCTGGATCATGGCCGTAGCCGCCCGTGCGACGGGCGGTTCGACTGCGGTCGAGGCGGAGCCGATGCCGATGAAGGGCCGATGACGGAGCACCCGGACATGACGTGGGCGAGGACGGCGAGCGACGAGCAACTCGCCGCCGGCATCGCATCTGCGATCAAGGACGCGTTCCTCGAATACAACGCGCAGTTCCGCGCGATCACGCGCCGCGCGAAGGGCCGATTCGAGGCGCGCGATGGGAAGGGCGCTCAACGCGACTCAGCCGAGCGCATCGACCTCTACGACGAACACGTGTCCGCGTCGGTCGCGTATGCGCGCGCGGTGCTCGGCGATCGCGCGGCGGATCGCGCTGTCTGGGTTCGCGCGAAGGCCATCTTCTCGGCGCTGGTCCACGCGTATGCGGACGTCGAGTTCACGAAGACCTACTTCAGCTCGGTGACGCGGCGCCTCTTCTTCACGTCCGGCGTCGACGACGCGATCCAGTTCACGGGTGAAGAGACGATCCCGCTGCGCAACATCGCGGGGCCGCTGATCGGCAAGAACTACCACGCCGACGGATCGCTGGAGCGCATGTTCGCGTCGCTGCTCGCGGACTACTCGTGGAGCGTCGGCTACGCCGACCAAGCCCGTTGCGCGCATTACCTCGCGATGCAGGTTCGCGAGCACTACGCGCGCCAGTTGCGCGGCGACACGGTGGTGTGCATCGACGTGTTGACGCCGGTCTTCTACCGCGACACGCGCGCATACCTGATCGGCAAGGCCACGGGTTGGACGCATTCCTCGCCGCTCGTGATCGCGCTGGAGAACACGGACCGCGGCGTCGCGGTCGACGCGGTGATCCAGACCGAAGAGGACGTGTCCGCGCTGTTCGGCTTTGCGCGCTCGTACTTCCACGTCGACGTGGATCCCGTCGGCGCCGCGATCGTGTTCTTGCGCAAGGTCGTCCCTCGCGAAACGGTGCACGAGCTGTTCGCGAGCCTCGGCCGCGCGAAGCAGGGCAAGACCGAGCGCTTCCGCGGCTTCGAGCGCCATCTGCGCTTCTCACGCGATCGCTTCGTCAACGCGCCGGGCAAGAAGGGCATGGTGATGGCTGTGTTCACGCTGCCGTCGTACGACGTCGTGTTCAAAGTCATCCGCGATCGCTTCCCGCCGCCGAAGGACACTTCGCACGAGGAAGTGAAGCAGCACTACAAGCTCGTTGCGCGCCACGACAAGGCGGGCCGCCTCGTCGATGCGCAGGAGTTCCGCATGCTGCGTTTCGATCGCGCGCGCTTCGAGCCGTCGCTGCTCGAAGAACTGTGCACCGAAGCCGCGAAGACGGTGCGCATCGACGGCGACGCGCTGCTCGTCGATCACGCCTACATCGAGCGGCGGTTGCGCCCGCTCGATCTCTACTTGCGCGAAGTGGACCGCGACACTGCGGTCCAGGCCGTGCTCGACTTCGGCCAGGCGTTGCGGGACCTCGCCGCGACCAACATCTTCCCGGGCGACCTGCTGCTGAAGAACTGGGGCGTCGCGCGCTCTGGCCGCGTGATTTTCTACGACTACGACGAGATCTGCCTGCTGACCGATTGCGAGTTCCGCGACATCCCGGTCGCGCGCACGCACGAGGACGAGATGAGCGCGGATCCGTGGTTCTCGGTCGGAGCCAACGACGTGTTCCCCGAGCAGTGGCCCGCGTTCTTCGGCTTGCCGTCGGATTTGCTCGCCGCGTTCTGCGAGGAGCACGCCGAGTTGCTGTCGGCCAAGTGGTGGCGCGGCATCCAACAACGCTTGCGCAGCGGCGAAGTGCTGGAGTTGGTGCCGTACTGAACGAGTTCGGGCTGCTTCTCCGCGCGCGCATGTTCTCGTAGCGTGCGCCGGTGATTCCCAACGAACTGGTCGGCACGGCCAAGGTCCCCGGCGGCGGCGAGCTGCGCTGCTGGCGCCATGACGGCGACTTCTCGATCCGCATCGACGGCATCGAACTGATGAGCAACCGCGTGCACGGGTCTGAGGAGGCGATGGCGGAGCTTGCGATCGAGCGCCTCGGCTCGCGCCGCAACCCACGCGTGTTGGTCGGCGGCCTCGGCATGGGCTTCACGCTCGCGCGCACGCTGCAACTCGTCGGCGAAGAGTCGATCGTCGACGTCGCCGAAGTGGTGCCCGAGATCGTGCAGTGGAACCGCGAGTTGTTCGGCCACTGCGCTGGTCACCCGCTGAAGGATCCGCGCACGCGCCTGCACATGGGCGACGTCAATTCACGCATCGCCGCGGTCAACGGCCTCTACGACGTGATGCTGCTCGACGTCGACAACGGGCCCGACGGACTCGTGCGCGGCGACAACGATCGCATCTACAGCAGGCGTGGCCTTGATCGCGCATGGACTGCGATGCGGCCGGGTTCGGTGCTCGCCGTGTGGTCTTCGCGCAGCGACGACCGCTTCGCCGATCGGCTCACGCGCGGCGGGTTCACGGTCACGGAGCACCGCGTGCGCGCGCGCCGCACGAAGGGCCCGGTGCGCACGATCTGGATCGCATGGCGGCGCTGAAGAAGCCCGGTTCGTGGTCCGTCTACCTCGTCCGCCGCGCGGACGGGGCGCTCTACTGCGGCATCGCGCTCGACGTCGCTGCGAGGTTTGCGCAGCACGAAGCCGGCCTCGGCGCAAAGGCGTTGCGCGGCCGCGGTCCGCTCCGGCTCGAGTTCCGTCGGCGCATCGGTTCGCGTTCGGCCGCGTTGCGCGCCGAGATCAAGATCAAGCGCCTCGCCAAGGCGGAGAAGGAACGGCTTGCCGCATCCGCCGCGTTCGCGCGTCGCTTCTTCGCAGCGCTCGCGGCTCCGCCTGCGTCCGCGGATGCGTGACCGTTCGCGTCCGCCGTTGCATACTCCTCGCCCCACATGGACGAGCTGAAGCAGACGTACGACCCCGCAGCGATCGAACCGCGTTGGCAGAAGGCCTGGTTGGACCAGAAGACCTTCCGCACGCCCAACCCCGGTGACGCCGACTTCGACGCGAAGAAGCCGAAGTTCTACGTGCTCGACATGTTCCCGTATCCGTCGGGCGCCGGCCTGCACGTCGGCCACCCGGAGGGCTACACGGCGACCGACATCGTCGCGCGCTACAAGCGGCAGCGAGGTTTCAACGTCCTGCACCCGATGGGATGGGACGCGTTCGGACTGCCTGCGGAGCAGTACGCGATCCAGACCAACACGCATCCGTCGGCGACGACCAAGAAGAACGTCGACAACTTCCGCCGGCAGCTGCA
>CAIYFF010000542.1 GCA_903925435.1 uncultured Planctomycetota bacterium
AGTCGTAGACCTTGGCGATGCCGTCGTGCTGCATGCGCGCGAGCGCCTGACGCTCCTGCTCGAAGCGCGCGACGACCGCCTTGCTGTCCATGCCGAGCTTGATGAGCTTGAGCGCCGCCTGGATGCGCACGGGCGACGTGCGCTCGACGCGATAGACGGTGCCCATGCCGCCTTGGCCAAGCACGCCGAGCACGCGCCACGGCCCGATCGCTTCTGGGTGGTCGCCAGCCGACAGCGCGCGCAGCGAGTCCACGGTCCGGCGGATCTTCGACTCAGCCTCCGGGTGTTGTTCACACCACGCGTCGACGCGCGAAGTGGTCGGCAGCTCGCCGCGCGCATGGAGGCTCGTGAGTTCGTCCTCGACGTTCTCGGGCAACTCCGGGTTTGGCTCTCCGTCGTGTTCCGCCATGGGCAGCGCTGCGTTGCGATGGCCGCAGCGCGAACTGCGCGAAGTGGCCTTCCTTCGGACGTGTGCCTAGCATGCCGCGACACCCGGAGAGACTGAAGGGGCGCCCGGAGAGGCGCGCAGATGACGGACCAACTGGATCCAGAAGAACAACAGTTGCTCGAACGCGCCAAGCACGGCGATCGCGAGGCGCAGGACGATCTGTTCCGGCGCCACATGGATTGCGTGCACGCGTGGGTCCGCCTCAAGCGCAGCCCGCTGGCTGCGAGCCGTGAGTCGGCGATGGACGTCGTGCAGAGCGTGTTCCGCGAGGCGATCGTCGACCTGCCCAAGTTCGAGTGGAACGGCGGGCGCAGCTTCCGCAACTGGCTCCTCACCTACGCCGAGAACAAGATGCGCAACCGCGAGCGCTTCCATCGCGCAGAACGGCGCCATCCGGACCGCGAGCGCGACGCGCAGCTTTCGCATGTGTATGCGTCGGTCGCGACGCCGCTGCGCACGACCGACGCACGCGAACAAGTGGAGGAGTTCGAGCGCGCGTTCTTCCGCCTTGCCGATCCGGAGCGCGAGATCATCCTGCTCGCGCGCATCGAAGAACTGTCGCACGCCCAGATCGCAGAGCGCCTCGGCGTCACGGAGGCGAACAGCCGCAAGATGCTGAGCCGCGCGATGGTGCGGCTCGCGAGCTTCATGGGCGCGTAGCAGCCCGCGGCGTGCTTACTTGCCGGCGGGCACTTCGATCGAGCCGCCGACGCCCGGCGCGGGCGTCTCTTCTTCGGTCGCTGCTTCGGGCGGCGTCGTGAGCGCCTCGACGAAGATCCTCGCGGCGGCGTTGGACGGGTCGATCTCCAGCACGCGGCGGAACGCGGCGAGCGACTTCTCGGCCTGCAGCGAGAACTTCAGGTTGTAGGCGAGCACGAGCTGCGCCATCGCGTCGTAGGGCTTGCCGTCGATGTAGCGGCGCAGCGCTGCCATCTGCTCCTCGAACTGCTCGGGCTTGCTGTAGAGCAGGCGCTTGTCGGTCTCGGCGCGCGCGAGACCGGGTTCGAGGCGGAGCCCTTCGCCGATCAGGAACGCCGCGAAGTGGTAGTCCGCGACCGCGAACACCGCGTCCGCCATCACGAAGTGCAGCGACGCGTCGGCGGGCAGCAGCGTGCGGGCCTTCGCGTAGGCGTCGACTGCGTCGCGGTAGCGGCCTTCGCGGAAGTAGTAGTCGCCGTAGTCGACGTAGCGGCGGCCCTGTTCTTCGGCCGTTGCTTCCTTCGCGCCGCGCGCGAACACCGGTTCGTCGCCGGGCATCGAGACGCCGCCCGCGATCGCCGCGTCAGAAGCCGCCGGAACGGCCGGCGAGGACGAGTAGACGTAGGTCGTCTCGTAGACGACCGGGCTGTAGTAGGTCGCCGGCATCCAGTAGATCGGCGTGTAGCACGAGCGATACCACCAC
>CAIYFF010000543.1 GCA_903925435.1 uncultured Planctomycetota bacterium
GCCTCGAAGAGTTCGTCGAGAAGACCGCCGCCGGCGACACGCTGACCGAGGTCATGGCCGACAAGGCCGGGCAGTTCCTCAAGACCTACGCGATCGACCACGGGCACAACTCACTTCGCGAAGGCTCGATCGTGCACCTCGCGATCGAACGCGTGTCACAACTCGTCACGCGCTTCATCCAGCGCGAGCGCCGCTGCACGTTCGAAGAATCGTCGACGCGCTACATCTCGTTCTCGGCCGAGACGCACTGGCGCGATCCCGAGGTCGTGCAGGCTGGCGGCGAGACGCTCGCTGCATACGACGCAGTCTTGAGCGAGACGTTCGCGCTCTACCAAGAGCTCAACGAGAAGCTGCTCGCATACCTGCAGACGATTCGCCCGCGACAGGCCGACGAGAAGGAAGCGCCGTGGATGCGCACGCTGAAGGCCGAGGCATTCGATGCGTCGCGCTACCTGCTGACGCCGGCGATCTACACCAAGTGGGGCATGGTCGCGGATGCGCGCACCCTGAGCGACGTGATCACCGAGTTGCTCAGCCACCCACTGCCCGAGTTCCGCACCGTCGGCGAACGCATTCGCGACGAAGCGCAGAAGGCGCTGCCGACTCTGCTCGCGCACGCAAAGCCAAACGACTACCTGCAGCAACAACACACGACGCTTCGCAGGCTCGCTGGCGAACTGCAACTGCGCCCCGCTGCGCCAGGCGGATCCAAGGCAAGCGAGGGCAACGTGGCGCTGCTGTCGCACGACCAGGACCTCGATGTGCGGTTGCTCGCGTCGATGCTCTACGAGCACGCGTCGCTGCCGTACTCGGCGCTCACAGATCGCGTCCGCGCGATGTCGCAAGCGCAGCGCGAGAAGTTGCTCGACGAGGCGATGGCGGCGCGCGGCAAGCACGACGCGTGGCCTGCCGGCCTCGAAGGCGCCGCGCCGTTCGAGTTCGAAGTGCTGCTCGACTTCGGCGCATACCGCGACATCGGCCGTCATCGAAAGGGCTTCCAACAGCAACAAGCGCTCACGACCGAGCACGGCTTTGCCGTGCCGCCGCTCGTCGATGCCGCGGGCCTTGGCGATCGCTACCGCGCGACGATGGAGCGCGCGGCGCACCACCAGCAGAAGGTCGCGGCCGACTTCCCCCACGCCGCCGCCTACGTCACGCCGTTCGCATTCTTGCAGCGCGTGCGGATCCTGTTCGAACCGCGCCAGCTCGACTACTTCGTCGAACTGCGCAGCGGCCCCGAGGGTCACTTCTCCTACCGCAAGGTGGCGATCGACATGTTCTTGCACATGCAGAAGGTCACGCCGCTGTTTGCGCGCTACGTGCATGCCAAGCTCGGCGACGCCTTCTTGGGTCGCATGCAGACGGAGCAGACTGCGGACGACCGCCGCATCAAGCGCATGCAGGCAGCCGGCGACGCCTGAGCCGGATGCGCCGCGGCGGATCCTGGGCGTGGCGAACGAGCCGCCCCAAGGACCCGCGGCACCGACGCCCTTCGCTTCGAGTCACGGAAGTCGCACCGACGACTGCGACCGCAGGCATCCCAACCTCTTTTCCGGCCCATCCACCGGTTTTGGCGCCTTGTGCAAGAATGCGCATCGCGCCCTCGAACGATCCTATGCACGCACTTCGCACCGCAGCCAGCTTTGCCCTGCTCCTCGCTGTGGCAACCGCGCAGCAGTCCTTGGTTTGCCCGCCCGGATCCGCCGCGACCGCAGGCAACTCCAGCAGCTCGTTCCCGTGGAACCGCGGCAACGCGAGCATGCGCCACCAGAACGTGTTCGACACGTCGAGCTTCACGCTGCAAGGCGCGAACGGCCCGATGCTGATCACCAAGTTGCGCTTCCGCCCCGATGACGGCGCAGCCGCGGTGTGGGCCGGCGGCTCGTGGCCCAACATCCGCATCGACCTCGCGTCGAGCCCCAGCGACTACCTGACGCTGAACCCGACGTTCGCCAGCAACCTCGCGGCGGACGTCCGCACTGTCTACCAAGGTCCGGTGACCGTGACGCCGGGCGCCACCGCTGGACTGGGCGTGCCGGCTGCGTGGTACATCGAGATCCCGCTGCAGCGCGCCTTCTACTACGACCCGACCGCTGGCCTCGACCTCACCGTCGATGTCTACCTCGATGGAACGGGTTGGTCCGGCACGTCGCGCGCAGTGGATTGCGTCTCCGCAGCCGGAACGTCGCTCGCGAGCCGCGTCACCGACACCACTGGCATCGCGGCGGCAACTGGCACGGTCACGAACAACTTCGCGGTCGTCACGGAGTTCACCTACGAATCTGCGACCACGCTCGTGCCGCGCTTCGTTGCGGACGTGACGCGCGGTCCGTCGCCGCTCACCGTGCAGTTCACGGACGACTCGTACTCGCCAGCTCCAGGCGGCGCGATCGCGTGGCTCTGGGACTTCAACAACGACGGCGTCACGGACTCCGGCTTGCAGAACCCGACGCACACGTTCACCGGATGCGGCGACTTCACGGTCAGCCTCCTGGTGATCGACGCGTTCGGGACGACGCGGACGGTGAGCTACCCAGCGTTCGTGCGCACGGACCTCATCACGCCGAGCTTCACGTTCGCGCAGGTGGGAGCTGGCCTCTTCCAGTTCACGGACACCTCGTCGCCGACTGCGACGGCATGGGCGTGGGACTTCAACGGCGATTCGATCACGGACTCGACGCAGCAGAACCCGACCTACTCCTACGGCCCGGGCTGCACCGCGCAGGTGACGCTGAGTGTGACGCGCAATTGCCGCACGGCGCAGACCACGCGCAACGTGCTGCTCGCGTCGAACTCACTGTCGTCTTCGTCAGGCGCAGCTCCGAACGGCCAACCGGGTTCGCCAACGGTCGGCGCATGCTTCGATGTGCGCGTCAACGCAGCCGAAGGCATCCAGGTGTGCGGCATCACGTCGTTCACGCACACCGACAGCGCTCCGTTCGAAGTCCAAGTCTGGGTCACGCAGAACAGCTACGCGACCAAGGAGAACAACCAGAACTTCTGGCGCCGCATCGCAACGGGCCAAGGTCAAGGCAACGGCGGAACGACGTCGAACCCCGTCGCGACCGAGGTCCCGCTCGATGCGCCGTTCTATCTGCCCCAGGGCAACTACGGCCTCGCGATCTACCACGGCCCGCGGAACGGCGTAGGCCGCGGCACGATGTCGTGGAACATCGGCGCGATCGGCCCGTTCTCGACCGCAGACCTCACGATCCATCCCAACCCGGCGACGGCAAGTGGCGTCTACCGCACCGGATTGTTCAGTGGCAGCTCTTCGTCCGGCAACGCATGGGTCGGCACGTTGCACTACACGAAGCCATCGCTGTCGCGGCTCGGCGGCTACGGCTTCCTCGGCAGCAGCTGCTTTGGGGCGCGTGGCTTCGTCACCAACAGCGCGATCACGACGCCGCGCATGGGCCAAGTGCTGACGACTCAGTTGACGAACATGCCGCTGTCGATCGGCTTGTTCTGGTTCGGTGTGACTCGCTACGCGCCTCCGATCGCAGGCAGCGCGTTTGGCGCGCCGGGATGCCAGCTCTACGCGAGCCTCGACCTGTCGTCGTTGGTGATCGGCGCCAACAACTCAGCGACCTACTCGATCTTCATCCCGAGCGACCCTGCGTTCCTCGGCCAGATCCTCTACGCGCAAGGCGCGGCATTCGATCCAACGCTCAACGCGCTCGGACTGTCGTCGAGCGACGGCGCCGCGCTCGTGATCGGACTCTGACAGCGGCCGCGACAAGAATCGCATCGAGCACCGCGTCGCTGTCGCGCGCGACGGCCACGCGCTACGGTGCTGCGCCATGCAAGGCGGCCCGAGCACGCATCCGATCCGCGCCCTTGTCGGAACCTGGCTGCTGCTCGATTTCTTCGGCGATGCGCGAAGAAGCGGCGGCGACGCGAGCACGCTGACGACGTCGATCTTCTCGCAGTCCTTCCTGTCGCTCGGCATCTCGGCGTTGCTGTTTCCCGAGATCCCGCCGGTGCCGTTCGCAGCGGCGACGATGTGCGTGTCCACGCTGCTGGTGGCGATCGGCTCGTTCGACACCGAGGAGCCTAAGAATCGCCGCGCCGCCGACCGCCTGCTGCAAGCAACGTCGCCGCTCGGCCGATTGCCGTTCGTGCTCGCTCACGCGCTGCATGCATCGTTCTCGACGATGCTGGTGACGATCGGCATGGCGCTGCCGCCTGCGATCCTGCTCGCGTGCCACGAACACAACGCGTGGCTCGTGCCGGGCTACGTCGCGCTTGCCTGCGCATGCGCTGCGCTCGCAATCGGCGCGCTCGCAGTCGCGTTGCGCGCGGCACGCGCCGCGCTGGGATCGCATCGCGCAGCCCTCGTCGCCGGCAGCGGCAAGGCAGCGCTGCTCGCGTTCGGCGTGGCGCTCTTCGCACTGTCGCTGTCCTCGTTGTCCAGCAACGTCGATGCGCTGCCGTTCCCGCGCGCGATTGCAGAACTGCTGCCGCCCTACCACGCTGCCAAAGTCCTCCACGACCCGATCGGCGAAGGATGGCGAACGCTGCCATGGCTCGGAGCCGCGATCGTGCTGCTGCTGATCTCGACTGCGCTGCGCGACGAAGAGAACGACCGCACGCAGCGCAGAGGCCGCGGCGGCGCCATTGCGCGACTCGAACGTCGGCTCGCGGGAGCGCCCGAGGACGCAGCGGTCACCGGCTTCTGCTCGACGATGCTGTGGCGCAGCCCCGGCATCCGCGCGCGCGTCCTGCCTCTGCTCGGCGTTCCCGCGGCATTCGCATTCCTCGCGTTGCGCGGAAGCGACGAACGCAGCGCGCGCATGTTCGTCGCGATGGCGCTGCAGTTCCCCGCGATCTACCTGCCGTTCGTGATCGCAATGCTGCCGAAGGCCGACGTGCAGGGCGCGCGTTGGATCTTCGACTCCGCGCCACAACTGGGCATCGCTCGCATCCAGCGCGCCGTGTGGATCTCGCTCACGATGCGCGTGCTGCTGCCGGTGCACGCATTGCTATTCGTGTTGCTGCTCGCGACCGCGAAGGAACCGGCTGCGATCGCGCTCTTGTGCGCATGGTCGCTGTGCATCGGCACAGCAGCAGCGCGATTGATGACGCGAGCGCTCGCCGACGTGCCGTTCTCGCGCGACCAAGATGCAGCGGGGCTCGATCTCGGCAATCTGATGGCAGCAGCGCTCGTGCTCGCGGGCCTGGGCGCGTTTGCTGCGACGACGAGCCTCGGCA
>CAIYFF010000544.1 GCA_903925435.1 uncultured Planctomycetota bacterium
ACCTACCTCGACGGATTCCTCGGCGACACGAGCGCCAACGAACTGACGATCCACACGCGCGGAAGCCTCGGCAACAACGAGAACGAGCAGTATTCGATCGCGCGCGCAACTCCGACGCAGAACCTGTCCAACGCGCAGGTGCACACGCTGCGCGTTCGCTACGTGCCCGGCACGATCGAGGTCTACGTCGACAACGCCGCGACTCCGTCGATCACGCGCGCCTACAGCCTGCTGACGGGCGGCCTCTACGCGAGCGGCGCCGCAGCGCCCGCGCCGACGCTCGCGTCGGGCACGGCGTTCCTCGGCTTCTGCGCGACGACGGGCGCGGGCACGCTGACCGAACTCGTCGAGATCCTGTCGTGGTCGTGGACGAGCACGTCGCTCGTCGATGCGTGCTACGCGGGCGCACAAGGCGCGGACGTCCTGCGCATCAACGGCCAGAGCGGCGGCCCATTGCGCACGCTCACGCTGCCGACCTACCAGCCGTTCTCGATCGACATGCTGTCGCCATCGCCCTACGGCAACGGCGCGCCGTGGATCCTGCTCGGCTCGCTGTTCCCCAACCCGGGCAGCCCTGCGGCGCTGTCGCCGTTCGGCCCGATGTGCATGGAAGTGGCGCCCTTTGGCATCGGCACGCTGATCCTCGCGGACGCGTTCACCTCGCCCAATCCGTATCTGCCCGCGGGCCCCACGCCGTATTCGCTCCAGCTTCCGGTGGGCGCGATCCCGTTCGTGCTCGACATCACGCTGCAAGGCGTCATCGCGACCAACGCGAGCCCGTTCACGCTCGGCGTCACCAACGCGATCGACCTCGAGTTCCGCAATGCGCCCGCGCCGACGGTTGCGTCGGTTGCGCCGCTCAGCGCGCAGCCGGGACAGACGGTGCTGATCACGGGCACGGGCTTCCAGAACGGAGCCACGCTGCTCGTGAACGGCGTGCCGACGCCGATCCTGCAGCAAGGACCGACACAGATCTCGTTCTCCTATCCCGCGGGCGTGCCGTGCGGCTCGCAACTGCGCGTGCAGAACATCGATGGCCAAGGCGTCAACTCGGGCCTCAATCCCAACCCGATCGTCACCTCGACTGCGCTCGCAGTCGGCACGTCCGCAGGCGGCCAACTGTTCTTGATCACGGGCCAAGGCTTCGCACAAGGCTCGACCGTCACGATCGGCGGCGCGGCAGCGACGGTGCAATCGGCGTCTGCCACTTCGGTGTTGGTGCGCACGCCAGCGGGATCACCTGGCATCGCGCCCGTCATCGTCACGACGCCCGGCGGCTGCACCGTCAACACGACCTACACCTACACGTAGTCGACGAACGACTCGGGACGCGGGACGCGCCGCAGCTCCCGCCACGCTCTGCTCGATGCAGAGCGCTCAGCGCGGCAGCTGCGCGACGATGCGCAACGGGCCGCCGCTGCCGCCGCGGATCTTCATCGGCAGCGCAATGACGAACGCGCCGACCGGCGGCAGCAACTGCAGGTTGGCGACGTTCTCGAACGCCGGCACGTTCGCGGAGTAGAGCTCGCGGTGCGCGAAGAACATGCGCGACTTGCCTAAGTCGATGCTCGGCGTGTCGATGCCGACCGCGGAGACGCCGCGCGCGACGAGTTCTTTGGCAGCGTTGGGCGACAGCCCTGGGAAGTGCAGCTGCAGCGTCGCTTCGACGCCGCGAGCCGCGGTGCCCATGTAGCGCTCGCGGTCGGGCCAGAAGCGGCCAAATCCCGTGTGCAGCAGCACGATCGCGCCCTTTGGGATCGCGCCGTGCGCGCGCTCGAACGCGAGCA
>CAIYFF010000545.1 GCA_903925435.1 uncultured Planctomycetota bacterium
CTGGGCGAGGAGCTGTGCCGCGATGAGGGCTGCGAGGGCGATGCGCATCGCGGCAGGATAGCCGCGCGGCTGCGCGTCAGACCTTGCGCAAACCGACACGTCGGACAAATGCCAGGGCAGCAGCCAATGCCGCAATCAAAACTAGCCCCGCGGCTATCCTGCCGCGATGCGCATCGCCCTCGCAGCCCTCATCGCGGCACAGCTCCTCGCCCAGGACGACAAAGCAGCGAACGCAACCTTCGGCCACTCCCGCCACGGCGCCGAGTTCAACGAGGGCCCGCGGCAGGCGGCATACCTGATGGCTGGGATGTCGCCGCAAGTGCACTTCCCAGTGCAGGGCATCGGTGAAGAGGCGCAGGACTTCTTCGATCAGGGCCTCTGCCAGCAACATGGCTTCTGGTACTTCGAGGCCGAACGCAGCTTCCGCCAAGTAGCGCTGCGCCATCCCGAGTGCGCGATGGCGTACTTGGGCATGTGCTGGGCAAACGTCGAGAACCACACGCGCGGCGCTGGCTTCGCTGCGCAAGCCGTGCAACGCGCGGAAGGCGCAAGCGCAACCGAGCGCATGTGGATCGACGCGTGGGCGCGCTACCACGACATCTCGAAGGACGACGCGAAGGAACTGCAGAGCGGCGACACCGCTCGCATCGAAGCTGCGCGCAAGGCGATCGTCGAACGCGCCAAGAGCCACGATGACAAGGCGCGCGGCCGCGACCTCGTGCGCGACTTGGAGCAACTGATTGCGGAACGCCCCGACGACGTGGAAGCGAAGGCGTTCCTTGTCGTCCAGATCTGGCGCAACAGCGGATCGGGCGTCGAGATCACGAGCCACGGCGCCGTGGAAGCGTTGTTGCAGCAGGCGCTCGCCGCAGCGCCGCTACACCCAGCGCACCACTTCCGCGTGCACCTCTGGGACCACGAGAAGGCGGAGCGCGCCGTGGTATCGGCCGCGACGCTCGGCAGCACGGCTCCTGGCATCGCGCACCAATGGCACATGGGCGGCCACATCTTCGACAAGCTCGGTCGCTGGACGGACGCTGCATGGCAGCAAGAGGCTTCGAGCCGCGTCGACCATGCACACATGCAGCGCGACCGCGTGCTGCCGTACGAGATCCACAACTACGGCCACAACCAAGAATGGCTGTGCCGCAGCTTGTCTGCGTGTGGACGCACGCACGACGCCATCGCGCTTGCGAGCAACATGGTCGCCCTGCCACGCCACCCCAAGCACAACCGCGTCGAAGCCGACGAGGACATCGCGGGATTCGGGCGCGTTCGCTTGTTGGAGATCGCCGAGAGCTGGGAGATGTGGCCTGAGATCGAGGCTGCATGCGCGGACGGACGCATCGAAGCGACCGACGATCCCAAGGAGCAGACGCGTCGCCTGCTGGCGCTCGGAGTCGCGCGCTTTCGCAGCGGCAACCAAGCAACCGGAGACGAGACCGTCACGGAACTGCGCACGCACCTGGATCGCATGCGCAGTGCGAGGGCCAAAGCGATCGACGAAGCCGAAGCGGCCGTCGACTCACGCAATGGCAACGACACGGAACGCGAGAAGGCCATGGCTGACGCGCTCGCCACTCACAAGGACCGCATCCGCAACGCCATGGATGCGCTGCACCGCCTCGCGGGCGAACGCGCGCTGGCGCTTGGCGACGGCAAAGCAGCGCTGGAAGCGTTCGAGCGCGCATCAGGAACTCCGGCGTGGGCCAAGGCGCTCGCCGAGATCCGAAACGGAGAACCAAAGAAGGCCGTCGAGCGACTGCGCACCGCGATGGGAGACCATCCGAAGGCGCACACGCTCGCGCGCCTGGTCGTAGCGCTGAAGGAAGCCGGGGACGAGGAGGAGCTACAGCGTCGATTCCAGGAACTGCGCACGCTTGCGGCACACGCAGACCTCGACGCTCCGCTGCTCCAACGCATCGCGCCGATCGCCGCGGCGGCGTGCGAAGCGGCGGATTGGCGCCTGCCCCAAGCGCCTGCAGCGGACGTCGGCGTCCGGCCGCAACTCGATGATCTCGGGCCGTTCCGCTGGGCTCCTCAAGCTGCTCCCGAGTTCGACCTTCAGCGCACGGACGGCGTTCGCTCGACTCGCGCATCCTGCCTCGGGAAGCGCACGCTGCTCGTCTTCTACCTCGGCTTCTCGTGCGCACACTGCGTCGAGCAGTTGAAGGCCTTTGGACCCAAGGCAGCAGCGTTTGCCGAGCAGGGCATCGACGTGATCGCGATCGGCAACCAAGACCTCGACACGGTGCGCGAACTCCAGGCCAGCATGGATGAAGAACAGCGCATCGCACTGCCACTGTTCGCGGATCCGAGCCTCGCCGCATTCCGCGCGTTCCGTGCCTACGACGACTTCGAGCAGATGCCGTTGCACTCCGTCGTGTTGCTCGACGAACAAGGCAACATCCGCTGGCAGGACATCGGCGCGGAACCGTTCGTGGACGTCGATTGGCTTCTGCGCGAATGCACGCGCTTGCTCGGCTTGCCGCCGGCCGCGCCGACTCGCTAACGAACGCTCCGCTACCGCGGCAACCGCTCGATCCGCGTCAGCTCGGGAAGCAGAGTGAGCGCGCGAACGACACGCCCCACCGTCGCGCGATACAGCGACGCGCAGAAGCGCAACGCGCGCAGCACACGCATCTGTGCGAGGCGGCGCACCGCATGCTCTGCGTAGGTCCACGGCGCCCACCAACGCACCGAGAATGTGCGGCCGGATTCGTCGATCGCGACGCAGTCCTTGGCGCCGGCCAGCAGCGCAGCGATGCGCAGCGGCTGCGGACGATCGCCACCGCTCCACGACACAAACGTTGCGTCGAATCGCTCGGCGCGAAGGCTGCGCAGGAAGCGAACCTTGGACCCCGATGGCTTATCGCTGCGAACGCGGCATCCATGCAACGCAGGCAGCAGCAGTTCGCGGTCGTCATCGCGCACGAACGCAGTCCACTCGGCGTCGGGCAAGCCGTCGCGCAGACGCCGCGCGAGCGCGAGCGCATCGTGACCCTCTGCGGTCAACATCATCGCGGCCTTCATGCGAGATCCTCCTGGCGCGCGATCGCGAGCTCGCGATACGCGGCGTCATAGACGTTGACCGATGCGCTGACCGAGTAACGCTGGCGCGCGAGCAAGCGTCCGCTCGCTCCCATGTGCAATCGCAGTTCTTCGTCGCGCAGCAACGCCACGATCGAGTCGGCGAAGGACTGCGCGTCCTCGGCGATCAGGCAGTGCACACCGCCTTCCGCATCGAGGCCTTCGCAAGCGACCGGAGTCGCGACCACGGGCCGGCCCGCCGCCCACGCTTCGAGCAACTTGCCGCGCAGACCGCCGCCGGTTCGCAACGGCAACGCGACCACGGTGGCATCGGCAAGCTCTTGCTGCAGATCCTCGACGTAGCCCGCGACTTCGACCAAGCCTGCCTGCGCAAGGTCTGCGACCGCGGCCGGGGCATTGCGTCCGACTAGCCGCAGCTTGGCGTCCGGAACTTGCTGGCGCACGCGCGGCAGGATGTCGTCCGCGAGCCACACGGCAGCATCGACGTTGGGCGCGTGCTTGTAGTAGCCGACGAACGTGATCGTCGGCGCCGATGCGCGTTCCACGGTCTCCGGCAATTCGGGCAGCATGGTGCCGCTCGGCGCCACATCGACACGATGGGATGGCAACAGCACTCGCAGCATCGTTGCATCGACGTCGGACAGCGCGATCGTGCGATCGAACGCGCGCAGCAAGCCACGTTCAAAACGAGCAGC
>CAIYFF010000546.1 GCA_903925435.1 uncultured Planctomycetota bacterium
AACGACATCGAGGACTCGAGCAGCGCGTTCGGGCCTGCGGTTCCGACCGTGATCGCAAGATCGCGCAGCGAGTTTGCGCCGAACATCTGCGTCGACTCGGCATCGCCGCCGGCCATCCCTTCTGCTGCGATCATGCGCGCGAGATCGAAGCGGAACGACAGCGGCGGCGGCGCCTTCTTGCTGCTGTGCTGAGGCGCGAGCGTCGTGGCGAGCGCGCTCGCATCCTTCTGCGCCTGTGCCAGTCCCGTGTCGCGGCTGATTGCAAACGACGCCGTCCAGTCGGAAGGGCCAGAGCCGGTGATCGCAGGCTTGCTGCACCACGATATCGGGTCCGTCTGCAGCGTCGGCGCAGCGCCTTCGGACGCGGCCGTCCACTCGGCGCCTGACAATCGCGACGCGAGCGTTTCGAGGTCCTTCAGCAAGAGCGGCAGGTCCGTGCGGCCGTCAGGGCCGAACACGATGCGCATGCCTTCGTCCTTGCCATCGAATTCGAACGCGATGGTGATCTGGCCGCCGTAGTCGAGCAAGCGAGCGCGCGCTTCGGCGAAGGCGCGATCCTCCATGCCCAGCATGCGCTGGACCATTCCCTGCATCGGGCCCACATAGCCATTCCAGATCTGCTGCGCCGATTCGCTGGCGAGCAGGCTGCCGAGGTTGGTGGGGCCAAACTGCGCACGCCACTGAGCCGGGCCCAGCACGTCGAGTTGGGCGCTCGTCGTGTAGGCGTTGGTCGATGCGGTCGTCTCTTGCGCGGGCAATGCGCAGAGCACCAGCGCCGCGGCAGCAGCGCGTGTCGTCGCGGTGAACGAGAAGGACGGGCGGTGAGGGTTCATCGCGGCCACGGTAGCGCGGCCGCGATCGTGCTGCGTCAATCAGTTCTTCTTGCGGCGCTGAGCGAGGAATTCGACCACGTCGCGCAGCTGCTTGGGGCTCAGCGTGCCGCCCATTGCGGGCATGGCGCTCTCGCTCGCCGTGCGGCGCTCCTTGATGCGATCCGCTGGGACCTTGGTCACGTCGCCAGCGATGTTCGTGATCTCGACGACGCCGTCCTGGTCCTTGGTCACGACGCCGGACACGAGATCGCCGTTGTGCAGCGTGAGCACGGTGGTCGCAAAGCCCTGCGCGATCTGTGCGCTCGGAATCAGCAGCGACTCCAGCAGATGCGCGCGATCACGCTCGCCGATCGCGTCGAGCACGGGGCCGGCGTTGCCGCCTTTGCCGTCCATCGTGTGGCAGCGCGTGCAGCGTGTCGCTTCGTTATCGAAGAACACGCGGCGGCCGTTGTCGGCATCGCCGCCGAGAAGGTAGAGATCCGCGTCCGACACGCGTCCAGCCGCCTTCGCATCCTCGAACTGCCGCACGCGCGCCAACACATCGGGCTCGGCGCGTTGGCGCGCGGCTTCGACGAGGTCGAGGCGCACTTCGGCGTCGAGTTGGCCTTGCAGCAAACGATCGAGTTGCGCTGCGAGGATCGTGGCGGCGGATGCGTGCTTGAGCGCTCCGAGCGAACGGAATGCCTGCTGGCGTTCCTTCGTCGTCGCGTGTTCGCACAACGACGCGAGCACGGGCGCTGCCTTCTCGGGTTCGCGGTCTGCGTAGAGCGCCACGGCGGCGTTGCGCAACTCGGTTGGATCGTCTTTGCCGATCGCGACGAGGCGCGCGGCCGCGAGGTCCTGATCGAGTTCGGCGAGGGCCTGCAGCGCCGCGGTGCGCGCGCTTGCGCTGCGGTTGCGATCGTCGACCAACGTCACGAGCGCGGGCGCTGCGTCGGCGAAGCCGAGTTGCTTGCATGCGAACGCAGACTTCGCAGCAAGCGCGTCGTTCGCGAGCAGTGCGATGATTGCGCCAGAGAACGAGCGGTCGGTGCGGTCCGCGTCGCTGCGCGTGGATGGCCGCCAGTTGCCGAGCACGCGGTCTTGGCCGTGCGGGGCGCGCCACTCGGCGAGGATCGACAACGCTTCTTCGCGCATGCGGATCGGAAGGACCGCATCGCCGGCTGCGCGCGCGATCGCGGCAGCGTTTTTGGTGCCGCCGAGCAATCGTGCGGTGTTGAGCGCGCGCCATGCGAACGGTTCGTCGAGCAGGCGCTCGCGCATCGTGTCAGTCGCGAGCACATCGGCGAGCGCGGGCATCGCGCCATCGATCTCCATGTCGTAGATCGCTCGCGCAGCTTCGCGACGGACTGCTGCGTCGGAGTCGGCGAGGAATGCAGCGCAACGCGCGCTCTTTGCTCGGCGCAGCGCGAGCA
>CAIYFF010000547.1 GCA_903925435.1 uncultured Planctomycetota bacterium
CGGCTGCGACGCGCAGCGTGAACGCGGCCTGTGTGCCATCGCTCGGCAACGACACGGGATCCGCAGCGACGCCGCGCGGCAACCCGAGCAGCGTGGCGGTGCAAGCGCCCACATCCTTTGCGCACGCTTCGGTGCGCGCGATCGAGAAGGGCAGCGAAAGGTCTGCGCCCTTTTGGCCGCGCACGCCTTCGCTCTTCGCCGAGAACCACGGGGCTGCGACGAGCACGTCGCAGAACGACGAGCACAACTCGAAGCCCTCGCCGCCAACTTCGCACACAGCGCGAACCGCGAGCGAGAACGCGCCGATCGGCGCGCTTGCGCTCGCATCGAGCGGCAGCATCGCAACCGTCGCGTTGGCGGGGATCGTCGCTTCGCCAGAGCTCACCCCGGTCGGCGTCCACAGCGCCTTGATGCGCACGTCAAACGACGGCCCGTCGCGGCGCTTCACTTCGACCGGCACGAGCAACGGCGCACCGCGCACGATCGGAACCGATGGCGCGCGCACGGTGATCGAGAATGGCGCCGCAGCCGCGATGGACACGGGCATGCGCAGCTCGGTCGCGCTCCAGATGGGCTGGTCGTTGCGCACCGTGACGAGTGGCAGCACTTGCGCATAGCCAGCGACGCGTTCGATCGGCTCCTTCTCGGCGCGCGCGCGAACGTCGGCGAGCGAAGCGCCGATCGGCGCATCGGGCGCGGCGGCGACGACGAGCGGCACCGTGTTCTGGCCCTTCTTGATCGCGCCAAAGTGCGCCGTCACGCCTGCGGGCAAGCCTTGCAAGAACAACGCGAGGCCCGCGTCGTAGTCGGCATTCTCAAGTTGCAGCACCATGCCGCCGTGGCTTCCTTGCGGCGCAGTGACCACCGGCTCTTGCGCGCGCGCAACGACGAGGCGCGTCTGCATTGGCTTCTCGAGCGGCGCAGCAACGAGCACATAGGCATGCGCATCCGAATGCGCGCGCAGATGGTCGCGCACCGTGATGAGCAAATCGCCGTCCTGCTGCGCAGTCACGCGCACTTGCGCATCGGCAGCCGGCGCGCCCGCGTCGTCATCGCCCGCGAGCAACGTGCCCGCGACATTGCGCACACCGATCACGGGATCGAGCGGCGAACGCATGCCGATCGCATGCACGCGAAACTCAAACGCCTCACCCTTCTTGGCGGCGATGCGGTAGCGATTGCCTTGTGGCGAACGCACGACGCCGCTGATGCGGCACGGATACGGAATGAGCGGCGGCGCTGCGGCGCTCGCGCTGGCAGCCGAGGGCTCCCGGGCTGCTGCACTCTTGCTCGCTGCATCCGCGACGTTGGCGGTGGCTTCCTTTTGCGCGGTGGACACTGCTTCGACGAACGCTGGCTCCATCGCATGCACTGGCACGTTGCCGACGTGCAGCCACACCGGCGTCGGCGACGCGCCGCGCGCATCGCGCGCAAAGACGGCCATCCATCCCGATGCATCCGCGGGGACAGCGACATCCATCGGCTGCATCGCATCCTCGCCGACGAACGCGACGCGCGCAGTCGTGCCAGGCATCGCTACCGCGGGGACGAGCGAAGTCGGACGCGGCAAGTCGCCGAGATGCAGTCGATACGCGCCCGCGTTGATGCGGTCCGCGAACGACGGCTCGACGCGAACTTCGTATGCGCCAGCAACTCCTGCGGTGAACGACAGCCAGGGATCCTTGTGCCCAAGCGCGGTGTCATCGACGCGCGCGATCTCGGCGCCGCTCGGATCGCGCACCGAGATCGACAGGTCGATCGGCGCGCGTCCAAGCCGCATCGCTTCGACTTCACAGACCAATCGCGCGCCTGCCGCAAGTTCGACGACGTATGCGTCCGTCTCTTCGCCGCGGATCTCGCCCCCGACGACGCAAGGGATCGCAATGCGCATCGGCGACTCGCCCTCGCGCGCCTCGACGACTTCGCGCAGTTCGCCCACGAACAACGAGAACGCGTTGGAGAGACCGCCTTGCGTGCAAAGCCGAACGGAATGCGCGCCGAGCTGTGCATCGCCAGCGACGCGCACGCGCACGGTGCACTCTTGCGCGGTCTTGCCGGGCGTGAACGAGAGGACCTCGAGGCCTTGCGTTGCGCAGAGCAACGAAGTCGCGTTGCCGAGCCGTTCGCCGCGCAGCACGAAGTCGACTTCCGTGCCGCGTTGCGCGCCGGGCGGCACAGCGGACGTGACGCGCGGCGGCAGCATCGCGGCTGCCGAGATCGCGACCGCCGCGAAGAGGACTGCTGCGTTCACGCGAGCGCCCCGCGGATCGGCGATCCGTCGCGCACGAGGTCGATCGGGCGATCGCCGGACGACATCAGCTTCTTCTGCGGATCGATGCCAAGCAGCGAGAAGACCGTCGCCGCGACGTCGGCGGGCCGCACGGGATCGCTCTCTGGCTCCGCGCCAGTTGCGTTCGTGGCTCCCAGCACCACGCCGCGCTTGCAGCCGCCGCCCGCCATCGCGATCGAGAATGCGCGCGCCCAGTGATCGCGGCCGCCGTCCCCGTTGATGCGCGGCGTGCGACCAAACTCCGTCGTCGCGATCACCAGCGTGCGGTCGAGCAATCCATCGGCCTCGAGGTCGGCGATCAGCGCGGAGAACGTCTGGTCAAACTCCGCCATGCGCGCAGGCAAATCGTTGCCGATGCGCGCGTGGTGGTCGAAGCCATCGTGCGCGATCACGACGTAGCGCGTGCCCGCCGCGACGAGCCGCCGCGCGAGCAGCGCGCTCATGCCAAGCCGATGGCGACCGTAGCGATCCTTCTTCTGGTCTGGCTCCTTCTGCAGATCGAACGCAGCGCGCGCCTTCTCCGACTCCAGCATCGTGAATGCCTGCGCATAGAACGCCTCGCTCGCGGCCACCGCATCCGCGGTCTGCAGCTCAGGCCGTTGCGCATCGAGATCGTGCAGCAGCGCCTTCCTGCGATTGCGCCGCGCTTCGTCCATCTCCTGCGCAGGCGCGAGGTCGCGCACGCGGAATCGAGCATTGCCAGGATTGCCGCCGACCGCGAACGGCGCGTGCGCGCTGCCGAGATAGCCGTTCTGCAAGAACGGGCTGTTGGGTCCGGGCACGCACACATACGGCGGCAGATCGTTGCGCATGCCGAGTTCGTGCGCGACGACCGAACCAAACGACGGGTAGACGATCGCGGGGCTCGGCGCGTAGCCGGTCAGCACCGAATGCGCGCCGCGGTCGTGGTCGGCTTCGGTGTGCGTCATCGAACGCACGACGACGAGCTTGTCGGCGATCGACGCGGTCTTCGGCAGCAGCGAAGTGAACCGACATCCATCGAGCTTCGTCGCGATCGCCGAGAACGGCCCGCGCACTTCGACCGCGGCCTCGGGCTTGGGATCGAACGTGTCGA
>CAIYFF010000548.1 GCA_903925435.1 uncultured Planctomycetota bacterium
CGAGATGCAGGACTTCTGCGCGCGCTTCAAGTTTGAGCGCCTCGGTGTGTTCCCATACTCGCGCGAAGAGACGACGCCTGCCTACGACATGCCGGACCAGGTGTCCGAGAAGGTCGCCGAGTCGCGTCGCGCGGCGCTGATGAAGCAGCAGAAGGGCATCCTCGACGCGTTCCAGAAGAGCCTTGTGGGCAAGACGCTGCCGGTGATCCTCGACGGCATCGACGCGGACAGCGGCGACCTCGTGGGCCGCACCTACGCCGACGCGCCGGAGGTCGACTGCCGCGTCCACTTCGCCGCCGACGCGGCCGAACCTGGCCAGATCGTGGACGCCAAGATCACGGCGGCCCAGGATTATGGCCTGCGCGCCGAGCTCGCGCGCGCACGCCGCAGCAAGTGAACCTCCCCAACGCAATCACCCTGTCGCGCCTCGTCGTCACGGCTGCGACCTTCGTGTGCCTCGAGCTCATCGAGGACGGCGCGAAGCCGGACTTGTTGCTCGTGTGGTGGGCGTTCGCGTTGTTCCTCATTGCGGCGTGCACCGACTTCCTCGACGGCTACTTCGCGCGGAAGTGGAACATGGTCACCGCCTTTGGCCGCGTGGCCGACCCGTTCGCGGACAAGGTGCTGATCGCCGGCTCGTTTGTGCTGCTGCTCAAGTTCCCTGCCGCGACGGCGGTGATGCCCTACTGGTATGTCGTCGTCGTGCTCGCGCGCGAGTTCCTCGTCACTGCCGTGCGCGGCGTCGTCGAGGCGTCAGGGCGGCCGTTCCCGGCGGACAAGCTCGGCAAGTGGAAGATGGTCACGCAGTGCTGGACCGCCGCGTCGCTGATGATGATCGTCGCGGGTTGCGACGGTTGGATGCCGCTCACGATCGCTGGCCTCTGGCTCAGCTTTGCGCTCACGGTCATCAGCGGCGTCAACTACGTCATCAAGGCGCGCGACGTGCTGTTTGCTCGCTAGGGGATATGCGATGAGCTTTGGCGACCGACTGCGCTTTCTGCTGATCACGAGCTGCGGCCTGGGCCTTTCGCCGTTTGCGCCCGGCACCGTAGGCACGCTTGGTGGCGTTGTGATCGGCGTGCTGATCCAGGCTCTCGCTGGCGACGGCGCGGAAGCGTGGTGGTGGGGCGCTGCAGTCGTGCTGTTCGTGCTCGGCTGCATGCAGTCCGACTTCGTGAAGCGCACGTTCCCAAACGAAGACCCGGGCGCGTTCGTGCTCGACGAAGTGGTCGGCTACCTCGTGACGATCGGCGTGTATGCGGCACTCGCTAACAAGCTGCCTGACGCCGCTGGGCACACGGCCGCGTTCTTCGCGTTCCGCGTGTTCGACGTGTGGAAGCCTCAGCCTGCGCGCAAGCTCGAAGACTTGCCCGGCGCGCTCGGCATCATGGCCGACGACCAGATGGCCGGCGCATACGCGGGCCTCGCGATGTTCTTCGTGTTGCCCCTGCTGGGCTTCTGATCGAGGCAACGAAAGAGCGTTCCCAATATGGCCAAGAAGAGCAGCAAGTCGTCCGCCAAGCTCGCAATGACGATCGCGATCTCGATTGGCGGCGCTGCGTTGCTTGCCGGCTTTGCTGGCTCGCTCGTCGTGCTGCTGAATCTGCAGGGCGCGATCCCAGACTCCGCGGGCGAAGCGCTGCAGAAGGGCAAGCTCGCCGCGCTCGCCGTCCCGTTCGTGATCGGCATCACAGGCGGAATCGTGGGCTGGATGATCGGCGGCAGGATCTCGTCGCGACTGACGGACATCGCGCTCGCCGTGTCCAAGCTCGGCCGCGGCAGCGAAGTGAAGGTGCCGTCGACAGGTGACGACGAGATCGGCGCGCTGGGCCGTTCTCTGCAATACCTCGCCAATGACCTGACGGAACTGCAGAAGCAAGGCGACAAGAAGGGCTCGTCGCTTGCGACGCAGGATCCGCAAGTGCGCCAACTGCGCGATAAGTCGCTGCCGCAGTCCTTGCCGGAGATCGCGGGCCATGAGATCGACGGCGCGCTCGCGTCGGGATCGCGCGGCGGCCTCGACTACTACGGCGCCGCGATGGTCGAGGACGCGCTCGTCGCCTACCTCATCAGCGGCGAAGGCCAGACCGCGGTCTCCGTCGTCGCCGCTCGCATGGCGCGCGATGAGATCCAGCGCGCGCTCACGCAAGGCGCCGCGCCGCGCAAGGCGCTGTCGCACGCCAACCGCGTGTTGCAGCAGAGCCTGCCTGTGGGCGTCTGCGCCAAAGCCACGCTGCTGCAAGTGTCCCAGTCCGGCGCAAAGCTCTACCAAGCCGGCGCGCGTTCGCCGTTGCTCGTGTGCCAGCGCGGCGAATTGCGCGAAGTGGCCGCCGAGGGATTGGCGCTCGGCCTCGACGATGGGCCTGTGTTCGAGAAGTCGCTGCGTCCGCAGGAGATCGCGATGACCGCAGGCATGCGCCTCTTGCTCGTCAATGAAGCCGCGCTTCGCACGCAGGCCTTCCGTGAGCGCGTGCTGGAGCACACCGCGCGCCACACCGCGATGTTCATGAACATGGTGCTCGGCGGCATCGAAGAAGACGCCGGCAGCGACGGCCTTCGCGAGGACGTCGTTGTGTTGACCTGCAAGCGCAACGCCTGACCGACTCGCATCGCGCAATGAAGTCCTTCCAACAGCGCATCGAAGAGATCTACCTCGAACGCGACCGCGCGCGCGGCACGCAGGGCACGCTTCTGTGGTTTGTCGAAGAAGTCGGCGAGCTCGTCCGCGCGATCCGTCGCGGCGAACGCAACAACCTCGAAGAGGAGTTCGCCGACGTCTACGCGTGGCTCGCAACGCTTGCGTCGCTGCACGGCCTCGACCTCGACGAGATCGGCAGCAAGAAGTACGCGAACGGCTGCCCGCGGTGCCGGGCCACTCCGTGCGACTGCCCGCATCCGAAGCCGGTCGTCTGAGCCCATGGACTGGGCGCCCACCGTCGCCATCGGCCTTTCGCTAGCGCTGGTCTTCGGCACTCTCGCGCGTCGGTACGGGCAGTCGCCGTTGCTCGGCTACCTGTTCGCAGGCGTGCTCATCGGGCCCCACACTCCCGGCTTCGTCGGCAGCGCCGATCTCGCGGAAGATCTCGCGGACGTCGGCGTGATGCTGCTGATGTTCGGCGTGGGCCTCGGGTTCTCGCTGCGCGACTTGATGGCGGTGCGAAAGGTCGCGGTGCCAGGCGCGATCGCCGCGAGCGGTGCGGTCGTCGGAATCGGCGCGGGCATGTTCGCGATGTTCGGTTGGCCGATCGGCGGCGCTGCCGTGCTCGGCCTGTGCCTCGCGACCGCGTCGACCGTGCTCATCGTTCGCGGCATGTCCGATCTCGGGATCCTGAATGCGACGCCTGGGCGCATCGCCGTCGGCTGGTCCCTCGTGGAGGACATCTTCACGATCGTGCTGCTCGTCGTGTTGCCGGCGATGGCGACCGGCGGGCGCGACGCGGGCGAAGACCCGCTGCTGCGCACAGTGATCGCGAGCATCGTGCGGCTCGCGTTGCTCGTCGTCGTGGTGCTGTGGGGTTGTGGCCCGATCGTGCCGCGTCTTCTCGCATTCGTCGCGCGGGCGCAGTCGCGCGAACTGTTCACGCTGGCGGTGCTGGCATTGCTGCTCGGCATCGCGTTCCTGGCGTCCGAGGTGTTCGGCGTCTCGATCGCGCTCGGCGCGTTCTTGGCCGGCATGGTCGTCGGACGATCCGACCTCGCGCACCAGGCTGCGGCCGACGCGTTGCCGATGCGCGACGCATTCGCGGTCCTGTTCTTTGTCGCGGTCGGGATGCTGTTCGATCCGCGCTACGTGTTCGAGGAGCCGCTGTCGGTGCTCGCGGCGCTCACGCTCGTGTTCATCGCCAAGCCATGCGTTGCGATCTGGATGATCGTGCGCAAGGGCAACTCCATGCGCACTGCGTTGTCCGTCAGCGCCGGGCTCGCGCAGGTGAGCGAGTTCTCGTTCTTGTTGGCGGGCCTCGCGACTGAGCTCGGACTGTTGCCCGAAGGTGGGCGCAATCTCGTGGTTGCCGTGGCGCTGATCAGCATTGCGGCGAGCCCGATCCTGTTCCGCGGCATCGGACCGATCGAACGGTGGATCACGGCTCAGCCAATCGTTGCGAAGTGGCTCGCGCGCCATGCGGGCTCGCTCGCGGAGCCGCAGTCGCCGCTGGACGCGCCGCGCAGGGACCATGTGGTGCTATGCGGCTACGGGCGTGTCGGCAGCGTGCTCGGCGAGTTGTTGTCGACGCGCGGACTGCCGTTCGTGGTCGTGGAGATGGATCGCGCCATCGTCGAGGACTTGCGTCGTCGCGGCATCGACGCGTTGTGGGGCGATGCTGGCAGCCCGGTGCTTCTCGATCGCGCGAATGTGGCGACGGCCCGCGCGGTTGCGCTCACGGCGCCGGATCCTGTCACGCAGCGGCTTGCCCTGGAGCACATTCGCTCTGTGCAGCCCAATGCGCAGATCCTCGTTCGTGCGCACGACGATGCATCGATGGAGCAGTTCGAACGCATGCCCAACACGAGGGCGGTGCATGGGGAACGATCGCTCGGACTCGAGATGGCGCGCGAGCTGTTGGTGGCACTTGGCTCCAATCGCGTCGAAGCAGATCTGCTCATGAGCGCATCGATCCGGGCCGCTGCGCCGTCATCGACCAGGCTGCAACTGTTCGAAGTCGTCGTTGCAGGCAGTGCCGCATGCGTTGGCAAGTCGATCGCGGAGTTGCGATTGCCAGCCGCGGCGCTCGTCGTCGCGATCGTCCGTGACGGCGCGCACCAGATCGCGCGGGGAAACACGTGCCTGTGCGCTCAGGACAGCGTGCTGGTGGTTGCGACGAGCGAGGCTGCGCGCGAGGTAGAGAGGGAGTTGTTGCGGAGTGCTGGGGCGGGCTGAAGGGGCGGCGCTGCTGCATTGTGCCTGTACGACCTTTTACGGGTCAGTCTAGTGGCCATTTATCCGAGAAAGGTGCATCCGCCACTTGGCGGAGTCCTCCGTTATCCAATCGCCTGCGGCCAGACCGAAGGCATCGTTCCATGACTACTCTCTCCGTCGACTCTTCCATGGCTTTGGGGGACGCAGGTCATGGAGATGCCCAGCGCCTTCAGCTGCTTCAAGCAGAATTGGATGCGCTGCACCGGTCGCAAGCCGTGATCGAGTTCGAGGTCGACGGCACGGTTCGGACCGCAAATGAGAACTTCCTGCAGGCGCTCGGCTACCGCCTGGAGGAAATCGTAGGCAAGCACCACTCGATGTTTGTGCCTCCCCAGCAGCGAAACACGGATGCCTATCGGAAATTCTGGGCCGATCTCAAGGGCGGAGTCTTCCAGTCCGGTGAGTTTCAGCGAGTTGGCAAGGGTGGCAAGGATGTGTGGATCCACGCGAGCTACAACCCCATCCGCGATTCCAATGGCCGGCCATTCAAGGTCGTGAAGTTTGCGAGCGACATCACGGAAGCGAAACTGCGCTCCGCAGACAGCCAAGGCCAGCTCGAAGCGATCGGAAAGTCGATGGCCGTCATCGAGTTTGCTCTCGATGGCAAGATTCGCCATGCAAATGAGAACTTCCTGAAGACGCTCGGCTATCGAATCGACGAGGTGGTCGGCAAGCACCACTCCATGTTCGTCGACCCTGCGGAGCGCAGCAGCGAGGCCTATCGGCAATTCTGGAGCGATCTTGGTTCGGGCAAGTTCCAGGCTGGCGAATTCAAGCGCATTGGCAACGGCGGCAAGGTCATCTGGATCCAGGCGAGCTACAACCCGATCTTCGATCCGTCCGGCAGGCCCTTCAAAGTCGTCAAGTTTGCGAGCGATGTGACAGACCAAGTGAACGCTCGACGCAAGAATGCGCAGATCGTCGAG
>CAIYFF010000549.1 GCA_903925435.1 uncultured Planctomycetota bacterium
GACAGGTTCTCGATCGTCGGCGTCTCGAGCGGCTGGAAGCCAAACGACTCGTAGACGCGTTGCACCACGGACAGCACGTGGCGCCGGCGTGCCACGTCGGGCGCCAAAAAGTCGCGCATGCCGCTCGGGGGCTTGGTCGAGATCTCGCTCATGGGCCGCACATGGTGCAGAGAACGGCGCGCGCGTGCCAGCGTCAGGCAAAAGGCAGATTGCGCACCGAGGTTGGGTCCTTCTTGAGCAGGCGCCAGGTGTCCTTTTTCGTGCGTTTGTCGATCGTGACCTCACGCAACGCGCCGCTTTCGCACAACTGCACGCGAGCGTCGTGCTTGTTGATCTCGGGGCGACCGAGCATGCGATGCGGCGGCGTTGTGGCGGCGATCGGTTCGCACGACAGGCACAAGAACGCATACGGCAACGCGCGCAGGTCGATGCCGAGATCGCGCGCAGCGTGAGCCCATTCGCCTTCGGTGAACGCAGCTTGCGGCGGCTCGGCGAAGAAGTGGCACCAGTCCGCGGTCGAACGCAGCGAAGGGCACGCAGCCATGTGCGTGCACGGCGCCACGACATGCATGCGCGGCACGAGCAGGTCGCGCAGCGCCGCGAGCTTGCGCGCCGCGGCCTTGTTG
Organism: uncultured Planctomycetota bacterium; assembly: GCA_903925435.1. Classification (GTDB taxonomy): domain Bacteria; phylum Planctomycetota; class UBA1135; order UBA1135; family UBA2386; genus SXPK01. Next base: position 627 of record CAIYFF010000549.1, read on the forward strand.
CCCGACTCGACGATCACGACGAAGCGCGCGCGCAGTGCGAGGTCTTTGAGTCGCGCGATCGACGCGGCGTCGAGTTCGGACACGACGTGGCTCACGAGCAGCACCTCGAATGCGCAATCGTCGGAGTCGGCGTCGGCGATCGCGCGCGCCTGGATCTTCGGATGCGCTGCCGCAACGGCGCGCGCCGCGTAGTCGCGCGCGATTGGTGAGCGATCCTGGCACAAGATCTCGCGCGCGCCGAACGCCCTCGCGTAGCGCATCGCTGCGATGCCCGCGCCGCAGCCGAAGTCGAGCACGATTGCGTCGTCGGTGCGCGGCATGCCGCGGTCCTTGCACTCGGATAGCGCTGCATCCCATTTCCAGCCGATGCGAGCGCCGAGCACGCGTTCGTAGGCGCGGAGGTCTGCGTCGTCGCGCCAATAGTCGGGCAACGCGCGATCGCCGCGCGCGTCATCGAGGAACAGCGCGCGCAGGCGCTGGATCCGATCGAGTTCGTCGTGCGACAGCGGCATTGTCCGCGCAGCATGAACGGCGAGCGCGCGGCGCGAAAGTGCAGAGGCGCGGATGCGATGCCATACTGCGGCGATGGTGTTCGTTCGCTCGTTTGCGCTGCTGCTCCTGTTGCTGTGCGCGTCATGCACGTCGCTTGTGTTTGCGCCAGAACGCGTCGAGCAGCCCGCGGCGGTGTTCGTGCTGCGCGAGGCGTTGCATATCGGCCTGCTGCTGCCCGAGCCGGTCGATGCGCCGCAGCGTTGGATCGAATACGGCTACGGCGATTGGTCGTGGTACGCGCTCGGCAACGAAGCGTGGTGGCGTGTGTTCCCGACCGTGTTGTGGCCAACTGCAGCGACGCTGTGCCGCCGCGAATGGGTGGCGCGCGACGAGGACGACTTGGCGCGGTTGGTCACGGCGCGCGGTTGTGAAGTCGACCGTGTCGTCGTGGAGCGCGCGCGTGTCGAGACGCTCGCGAACGAACTCTCCGCCAAGTTCCGCGATGGCGCCGAAGTGCGGCGCGACGAGTTGCGCATGGACTTCGTTCGCGAAGACGGCGGCTACTGGATGGGCAACACCTGCGCGGACGTGGCGGCGGAGTGGTGCAAAGCCCTTGGGTGCGACGTCGGCTGGGTGTTGATACGCGGCAGCCTGCGCGCGAAGGCGCCTCCGCAGTAGCGGCTGCGCAGCCGCGCGTCCCGTTGCGCCTGCTGCGCAGCGTGGCACAGTGTCGCAATGGGCCCGATCGACTTCGTGCGACCGACGCGACGCGACTTCTTGCGCGGCGGCTCCATGAGCCTCGGCGCGCTCGCATTCGCAGGGCTCACCGACCCGCAGCGCGCAGCAAAGTCGCGCATGCATGCGCCGCGTTGCAAGAGCGTGATCTACCTCCACATGGAGGGCTCGCCGTCGCCGCTCGACATGTTCGATCAGAAGCCGGAACTGCGGCGATTCGACGGCAAGAAGTGCCCCGATGCGTTCCTGCAGAAGGAGCGCTTCGCGTTCTTGAAGGGTCACCCCAAGCTGCTCGCGCCGCGCCATCCGTTCCAGAAGTGCGGCCGCGTTGGTCTCGACGTCGTGTCGCTGCTGCCGCATCTCGGGCAGGTCGTCGACGACCTTTGTGTCGTCAAGTCGATGCACACCGACCAGTTCAACCACGCGCCGGCGGAGTTCTTGATGTTCACCGGTTCGCCGCGCATCGGCAGGCCGGCGATGGGCAGCTGGGTTTGCTACGGGCTCGGCAGCGAGAACGAGAACTTGCCGGGCTTCGTCGTGCTCGTGTCGGGCACGTTGCCGAGCGCGGGGCGCAGCGTGTGGGGCAGTGGCTTCTTGCCGTCGTCGCTGCAGGGCGTGCAGTTCCGCAGCCAAGGCGATCCGGTGCTGTTCTTGGAAGATCCCGCGGGAACGGACCGCGCGATGCGTCGACGCATGCTCGATGCGCAGGCTCAGCTTGCGTCGATCGAACATGCGCGCACTGGCGATCCCGAGACGATGGCGCGCCTTGCCCAGCAAGAGCTCGCGTTCCGCATGCAGATGTCCGTGCCCGAGGCCGTCGATTTGCGCAGCGAGTCCGAGGAGACGTTGCGCCTCTATGGCGCCGAGCCCGGCCGCGCGTCGTTTGCCAACAACTGCCTGCTCGCGCGCAGGCTCGTCGAGCGCGGCGTGCGCTTCGTGCAGCTCTACGACTCAGGCTGGGATCTGCACGGCACGAGTCCGAGCGACGACCTCGACACGCAGTTCCCCAAGAAGTGCCGCGAACTCGATCGTCCATACGCGGCGCTGATCACGGATCTGCGGCGGCGTGGCATGCTCGAGGACACGCTCGTCGTGTGGGGTGGCGAGTTTGGTCGCACGCCGATGAACGAGGAGCGCGACGGCAGCAAGTTCTTCGGGCGCGACCATCACCCGCACTGCTTCTCGATGCTGCTCGCTGGCGGCGGCGTCAAGCAAGGCGCCGTGGTGGGGGCGACGGATGAACTCGGCTATCGCATTGCGGAGACGCCGATCCATGTGCACGACCTGCAGGCGACGATCCTGTGGCTGCTCGGCCTCGACCACGAGAAGTTGACGCATCGCTTTGAAGGGCGCGACTTCCGGCTCACGGACGTGGCGGGCAAGGTGCGGCGCGAACTGCTTGCGTGAGCCCAGCCGCTTCGCCGCCACCGCGGCGAGCGAGTGGCGTGGTTCTTCGGCGCGTGCGTATCCCCCTTCATGCGTCATCTCCTTGCCGCGGCGGTTTGCCGCGCAAGGAGACCGATGCAAACCGACCTCATCTTCCGCCGCGCGTTTCGCAGTCCAGAGTTGGCCCAACTCTGGCTCCGCATCCTGCTGCAAGGCCATCCACTGCGCGACCACGTCGACTGGTCCCAGCTCCGCATCGCTGGGGCCGCAAGCGTCGACCCCAAACTGCGTCGCCATGACGCAGATCTCGTGCTCAATGCTCCGACGTTGTGCGGCACGCGGCTCGTGATCTTCGTCATCGAGTTTGCGCATGGGAACAAGCGGGCTGCATGGCGGCAGCTGCTCCGCTACGTCGCGCAAGAGGTGGACAAGGCGATCGCGGGCGCACGTGGGAAGCCGCCGCCGATCGTCGTGCCGATCCTGGTGCACACGGGCAAACGTCCGTTCCGGGGGCTGCGCGCGGTCGCAGCGCACGGCCCGCAGCATGTGGTCGGGAGCCAGCAGGCGGGTTTCGCGCTCGGTATCGCCGTGGAGGACTTCGCCGCGCGCGACGAAACCGCGATCGTGTCGATGCCACTGCCCGAGCCGATTCGGCTCGCGGCGCTGTTCGCGCAATTCGTTCGTGGCAAGAGTCCGGACGAAGTGGAAGCCAATGTGCTTCGCTGGCGAGAGTTGTTGCTCGCCGTATGCGGGGCCCCTTTCGACCCTGAAGAGGCACAGGTATATGCCAGCTACATCCTGGAGACGACGCAGCTATCGGCCGAGCGCTGCGAGAGGCTGTTCTTGGAGATCCTCGGCCGCGATGGAGACCAACCGATGAAGACGACTGCGGACAAGCTGCGTGAGGAAGGCAAGGAAGTTGGCTTGAGCCAGGGCCTCAATCTCGGGCGCGCCGAGGGGCAAGCCAGGGTCCTGCTGACCCTTCTTTGCCGTCGCTTCGGCGCATTGACAAAAGCGCACCAGGACCGCATCGCAACCGCGACCAGCGATCAGCTCGAAGCGATTGCGTTGCGCATCCTCGACGCCAAGACGATCGAGGAAGCGCTTTTGGGGTGATGCCGCTCAAAGGTCGCCGCAGCGCCGCTTCCGCTACCAGAACACCCGCATCGTCCACTTGCCGTCGCGGTAGCCCGTCAGCGAACGCGCGACGTCGAGGTTGTGCTGCTTGAGCAGCGCTTCCGCAGCCTCGGGATCGAACTGCTCGGGGTCGAACGGGAGGTCCACGCCGCCCGTCATGCCCATCACCATCGAACTCAGCGCGACTACCTGGCCCAGGATCAACGCGACGCGGCCCTCGGCCATGCCGTTGCAGCCGTTGGGCGCGTTGCGTTGTAGCCCCTGCGGCAGCGCGACCTCGGCATTGGTCCAGTTGCCGTCCTTGGCCTTGGCCAACACTGCGTCGATCTGCTCGCGGACGTTCTTGCCGTAGCCGATCACCAGCACATCTGGGCCATAGGCTGCGGTCACCGGCACGAGTCCGCCAAGTCGCTGCACGACGAATCCATCCACGGTTTCGCTCTCGAGTTCCGTGAAGCCGAGGTCCTTGCGCGCGCGCTTCCACTTTTCGGCAAACGCGGCGTGGTCACGCAGCCGGATGGCGATGCCGATGTCGAAGTTGCCGTCGTCGAGTTCTTCGATCGAGCCAGGCGTGCCGAACACCGCGTACTCGTTGCCAAGATGCGCGAGCACGCCCTCGTCTTTGCCGAACACCGTGGGCGGCAGGTTGCGGTCCAGGGCTTCTTGGCTCATGCCCGCAGCCTCATTGGAACTGCGAATCAGCGCATCGATCGCAGCGAAGTCGCAGCGCCCGGTCTTCCACAGCGTGGTCGCAGCGGGTCGCAGCGCCGCGATTGCAGGCAGTCCCTGCACATCGGGGAAGATCACCGAGAACAGGCCGCGGTCGTTGCCCGAGAACGACATCGAGGACTCGAGCAGCGCGTTCGGGCCTGCGGTTCCGACCGTGATCGCAAGATCGCGCAGCGAGTTTGCGCCGAACATCTGCGTCGACTCGGCATCGCCGCCGGCCATCCCCTCTGCTGCGATCATGCGCGCGAGATCGAAGCGGAACGACAGCGGCGGCGGAGCCTTCTTGCTGCTGTGCTGAGGAGCGAGCGTCGTGGCGAGCGCGTTCGCATCCTTCTGCGCTTGTGCGAGTCCCGTGTCGCGGCTGATTGCAAACGAAGCAGTCCAGTCGGAAGGGCCAGAGCCGGTGATCGCAGGCTTGCTGCACCACGATATCGGGTCCGTCTGCAGCGTCGGCGCAGCGCCTTCGGACGCGGACGTCCACTCGGCGCCTGACAA
>CAIYFF010000550.1 GCA_903925435.1 uncultured Planctomycetota bacterium
CGAGGCAGCTCGTCGCAGCCGCATTGCGGCCGGCTCACCACGGGCGCGATGCGCGACGCAAAGGCCGCGTCGCACAAAACCGCGCAACTCAGCGCTTCTTGCGCAGCACGGCGGCGAAGAACCCGTCGGTGCCGTGGCGATCGGGTCGCAGCGACAAGAACGTGCCCGTCGGATCCGCGATCGGCTGCGCCACGGCCTTGCCGAGGATCTCGGCGATGCGCACCAATTCGAGCGACGGATGCCGCTGCATCGCTGCCTCGACCTGCGCCTCGTTCTCGCGGCGCAGCGTCGTGCACGTCGCGTAGATGATGCGCGAACCAGGCTTCAGCGCATGCGCTGCGCGATCGAGCAGCATCGCCTGCGTGCGAAGCAGCGCATCGAGGTCCTTGGGCTCCAACATCCAGCGAGCCTCAGGCCTGCGCCGCCAACTGCCGATGCCGCTGCACGGCACGTCCAGCAGGATGCGATCGCACGACGCGGCAAACGCGGCGATGTGCTGCGGCCAGTCGTCCTCGGGCACTTGCTCGCATTCGACGTTGAATGCGCCCGCGCGCGCGGCGCGTTGCTTGAGGTCGTCGATGCGACCCTTGTGCACGTCGGTCGCGAGCACGCGCCCCTGGTTCTTCAGCATCGCAGCGATCGCGAGCGACTTGCCGCCGGCGCCAGCGCATGCGTCGAACACGCGCCCCTTCGGCGGCGGCGCGGTGACGAGCGCCACGAGTTGGCTGCCCTCGTCCTGCTGCTCGAACATGCCCGAGCGATACGCCTCAGTGTCGAACAACGAGCTCGTGTCGGTGACCACGAGCGCGTCCTTGGCAAAGCGGCCAAAGGTCGTGCTGATGCCGATGTCGGCAAATCGCATCGCCAGCTCGCCGCGGTCGGCGACCTTCAGCGTGTTGACGCGAATCGCGCGCGGGGCATCGCTTTCGAGCGCGCTCGCAAACGCCTCTGCTTCTTCGCCGAACTCATCGAGCAACAGCTCCGCGATCCAATCCGGCAGCGAGTGCGACAACGCAAAGCGCTGCGTGCTGTCCTCGACGCGGCGAGCAAGCGCGCCGGCCCGAAGCACGTCATCCCACGCAAGCTCGACTTGCGACCAGCGCAGGAACAGTTCGCGAGCATCCTCCGGCTCCAGCTCACCGCACGACACGCCTTCTCCCAACACGATGGCCGCAGCTCGCCCGTTGCGATCCAAGGCATCCACCGCTTCGCCGAGCGCGAACGCGAGCAAACGGTCCTTGCGGATCGCGGCATAGGCGATGCGCGCAATCTGCGCGCGCTCGTCGGTCGCCATGCCGCGCGTCTGGTGCGCAGCGACGGACTCGCGAGGCGATGCGCCGCGGCCCATCCATTGGTCGAGCACGTAGACAGCCGGGAGCAACCAGCTCGGGGCTTCGATCGGTTCTTCGTAGTTCATTCGTCCGGCATCGAGTGGCCGTTGTCGATCGACTCGATCGAGAGCGGACGCAGTTGCGCGTCCAAGCAATAGACGCGCGGCGCTGCGCTAGCGAGCTTCCATTCGGGCAGCGCGGGCGCCGTGAATCCTTCGACCGGTCGGCCCAACGCGCGCAACGCCATGCCGTGCCCGACGACGAGCACGCGCGATCCCGCAGTCAGCGACGGCCGCACGAGCTGTTCCCACGCGATCATCACGCGCGACGACATCTGCCCCATCGACTCCGTGAGCGGCAACGGCTCCGTGACGCCGCGGTAGCGCGCATCGATGCGCGGGTCGTCGACGCTGCCGGCCACTGCTGGCGGCGGCCCCTGCTCCCACGAGCGGCGGTAGGTTCGCGCAAGCTCATCGCCCCAGAGGTCCTTGCACTGCTGCTTGTCGAGCCCGTGCATCGCCCCGCAATGGCGCTCGTTGAGGCGCCACGAACGCGTGCGCGCCATGTCGCCACGACCCATCGCCGACAGCAGCAGTTCGCACGTGTCGACGGCGCGTCGCAATTCGGACGTGAACACCGACGTGAACTCGATGCCGCGCTGCGACAACGAGCTGCCCGCCGCGGCCGCCTGCACGCGCCCGCGCTCCGTCAGCGCGAGATCGCGCCATCCAGAGAACACTCCGCGCTCGTTGCCCGTGCTCTCGCCGTGGCGCACGAACACCAGCACAGCGTGCGCGGAATGCAGCGGAGACGTCGATGTCACGCATCCTTCTTCCCCGCGTCCATCGCTGCCGTCAACGGTGGCGAGCAGTTCGCGCGCATCGCCATTGCGGCGCGGATCGGCTATCACCTTCGCCCCCGATGACGACCGACCCACGCGATGGCACGTTCCGACCCGATGCGGCCGTTTCGCCGCAACGGTTGGATCGCGCCGTGAAGACGTTCCGCCCCGCAATGAGTTGGGGCGAGGCCCGCGACCTCATCACCCGCGGCAAGGTCACGGTCAACGGCGTGCGCGCGACCGATCCAGCGCGCCCCGTCGATGCGGCCTGTGAGATCACGATCGCAGTCGCCGCGCCGCGCATCCACAAGGGCCCGCTGGTGCCACCGTTCCCGAAGGACCGCGTGCTGCACCAGGACCGCCACGTGATCGTCGTCGACAAGCCTGCGGGTTTGCCGTCGGTGCCGTGGGAAGACGATCCCGACGCGCTCGACCGAAGGCTGCAGGAACTGCTCGGGCATCCGGTGCAGGTCGTGCATCGGCTCGACCGCGACACGACCGGCGCGATCATGTTTGCGCTCACGCAGGACGCGTTTGCGCACCTCGAGCATCAACTGCGGCTCCACACCGTGCACCGCCGCTACCTCGCGATCGCGCACGGCGACGTGAAGGCGCAGACGATCCGTTCGCACATCGCCGACAACCGAGGCGACGGGCTGCGCGGATCGGTGCACAACGCGCGCGTCGGCAAAGAAGCCGTCACGCACGTCGAGCCCGTGGAGCCACTGCGCGGCGCGACATTGGTCTCGTGCCGGCTGGAGACCGGCCGCACGCACCAGATCCGCATCCACCTCGCCGAGCAAGGCCACATGCTGCTCGGCGAACGCGGCTACATCCGCGAGCACAAGGGCGAAGCGATCGCGGCGCCGCGCATCCTGCTGCACGCCAACGAGCTCGGGTTCCAACACCCGACGACGGGCGAGCAGCTGCGATTCGTCTCGCCACTGCCGCAGGACATGGAAGAGATGCTGGCGAGCCTGCGCTGACTGCCGGATTGCATCCATCCGCCGCATCGGGTCGAACCGCGGTCGCCATGATCCGCAACTTCCCCGCCATTGCCCTCCTCACCGCGAGCTCGCTCGCTTTGGCCCTCACCAGCTGTGGCAGCCAGAAGCCTGACGCTGCAGCCGGAAAGCAGGCGCCCGCCGCCGTCACCCCCGCCCCCGCGGAAGCCAAGTCGGCGCCCGCAACCCCCGCCGCAGAAGCCCCCGCCGCCATGAACGTCTACTCGCTCAAGCTCACCTCCCTCGACGGCAAGCCCGTCGACATGACGCAGTACGCCGGCAAGGTCACGCTCGTCGTCAATGTCGCAAGCCAGTGCGGCTACACGCCGCAGTACAAGGGCCTGCAAGCGCTGCACGCAGAGATGAAGGACAAGGGCTTCGCGGTGCTCGGCTTCCCGTGCAACGACTTCGGCGCGCAAGAGCCGGGCTCGGCCGAGGAGATCCAGTCGTTCTGCTCGACCAAGTACGCAGTCGACTTCCCGATGTTCGCCAAGCTGCAGACCAAGGAAGGCCAGGGCCAGAGCCCGCTCTACACGATGCTGCAGAAGGAGACCGGCAAGCTGCCGGGCTGGAACTTCTGCAAGTACCTCGTCGGCAAGGATGGCAAGCCGATCGCGTTCTTCGCGTCGGGCGCG
>CAIYFF010000551.1 GCA_903925435.1 uncultured Planctomycetota bacterium
CACTTGCCGCGCAGCACAGGGCTCGTGCGCAACGCGTGCGAACTGACCATCAACATCGCGCCCATGCCGAGCACGCCGCCGCGTCGACGATCGGCGAGCGCCACGCGCGCGTAGCCCTTCGCCTCCGGCTTCGGCACTCCGTAGTGCTCGGCCAACGTGGCGTCGGCCCATGTGTGGTCGCAGTCGATGAGCCACAACAGGCTCGCGTCCTCGCGCGCGATCTCGGCGCACAGCAACACAGCTTCCTCGTAGAACGCGGGTCGCAACGACTGCTTCCAGATCTGCGGGTATCGCCGCGAATCGGCGTTGGCCGCGAGCACGTCCTCGAGTCGGAGCCACTGCGCAAAGAACCGCGTGGCGAGCGCGCGACCGCCATCCTTTGCGACGAGCCTGCGGGCATGCGCGCGCATGACGCTTGCGTCGAAGATCGCGCCATTGCCTGCATCATTGCGCAGCGCTTCGTCGGGCATCGCGGCCGAAAACGCATACGCAACGCGCGTAGCCACCTCGTGCGCCGTGAGCAGCCAAGGCTCCTCGGAGCGACCAGTCTCGATGCGCAGCAAGAACAACGGGGACGCGAGCACCGTCACAACCGCCGCTTCGCGCGCCTCTGCTTCGCACGCGCCGCGCGAGAGCGCGTCGAGGTAGAGATCCATTCGCGGCGCGAGTTCGCTCGCAGTCACGTCGCGACGGAACGCGCGCGACGCAAACGCCGCGAGCTCGTCGGCAAACGGCACGCGCTCATCGAACGCAGCATTTAGCGGCTCGCTTGCACGCATCGCCTTTGCGACCCGGTTCGCAGCCAGCAGATGGGCCTCGAAGGACGCCGCCGTTTCGCCAGCGCCATCGCCAAAGTTGTCGAAGCCCCGAACGCGCGGGTCCTCTGGCAACAACTCGCTCGCATCGACCTCCATCCCGCAGAGATCCCGCACCGTGTTCTGCCACTCGACGCGCGAAAGACGACGCGACGTCGCGATGCGATCACCGGGCTCGGTTGGGATCCGCGCCGCGATGGCGGCGGTGATCGCGGCGCGCTCCTCCGCGGTCGGCTGTTTGCCTTCGTCTGGCGGCGGCATCGTCTGCGATCGCACTCGTTGCAACGCGGTGCGCAGCGAATGCGCGCGTGTGTCGTCGATGTGCGCGCCCGCGGCAAACAACGGCTCCAACGCGAACGTGCCCTCCGGCTCCTCGCCCGTGTGGCACTCTGCGCAAACGCGCGCCAACACCGGGGGCAACGCTGCTGCTTCGATGCGTTCTTGCGCCACGCCCGCAATCGCGAGCGAGGACACTACGAACGCGCGCGTTGCGAACTGAAGCGCCATGGGGCGCATGACTCTACTTCTGCCACGGATCGCCGCTCGCCACTTCTCTTCGTCACACTTCGGCGACGACTGCGCCGTGCTCCCCACCGAATGCGCCGCGACGCGCAACCGCCGAACGCAGCCTTCAGTCCCGCAACTTCACGCCTTCGCGTCGCGCGAGCCACAGGCTGCAGACGAGGTCCGACGTCACGTTGGGCACCGTGCGCGTCATGTCGACGAGCCGATCGACGCCGAGGATCAGCGCCATCATCTCCGGCGGCACGCCGACCTGCGCGAGCACGATCGCGAGCAACGGCAGCGAACCGCCTGGGACACCCGCCGCGCCGATCGCCGTCAGCACCGCCATCACGAGCACCAGCAACTGCTGCTGCATGCCGAGTTCGATGCCGGCGACCTGCGCGAGGAACAACACGCTGACGCCTTCGAACAGCGCGGTGCCGTTCATGTTCATCGTCGCGCCGAGCGGCATCACGAACCCCGCGATCTCCTTGGGCACGCCGAACTCGTCGACCGCAGTGCGGATCGTCGTCGGCATCGTCGCGTTGGACGAACTCGTCGAGAACGCCGTCACGAGCAGCGTGCGACAACCGGCGTAGAAGCGGCGCGGCGAGATGCCCGCGAAG
>CAIYFF010000552.1 GCA_903925435.1 uncultured Planctomycetota bacterium
GTGTTGATGAACCTGCGCGATCCGCAGCGCGCGCTCGCTGCATTGCGCAATCGGCTGTCGCCGCGCGGCGTGCTGCGTCTCATGGTGTATCCGCAGTTCTCTCGCGCGCGCGTGTTCCAACTGCAGCGAGTGGCAAAGCTCTGCGGCTTCCATGCTGGAGATCGGACGCACCCCAGCCGGTTCCGCGCGCTGGTGAAGGCGCTGCCCAAATCGCATCCGCTGCGCTTTGCGTTGACGAGCTACGCGGACAGCAAGAACGACGCGGGCATCGTCGACGCATATCTGCACGCGGGCGACCGCGGATTCACGGGTTGGCAACTCGGCGCGCTGCTGCAGCAAGCCGGGCTCGTTCCTGCGCACTGGATGCATCGGCCGTGGGCACAACCCGATGTCGCGGCAGAACGGCTGTCCATGCAGGCACGATCGCAGAGCTTCGTGCTCGGCTACCTCGACCTGTGGCAGGAACTGCGGCAGAACTTCGTCGTCTGCTGCACGCGCGAGGACATGGCAAGCGACCTCACGGCTCCGCTGCGGCCACACCCGACGTTCACAGGCAAGCCCGCGTCGCTGCGGCATGCGATGCGGCTCCTGCGACTGCGACTGCTCGGCGGCCGCGTGCCGACGCGCACCGGCGATGGCGACGTGGTGTTGCGCGCTCGCGACGCGCGCGCGCTCGCTTCCGGCGACGCTGCGACCCGAGAGGACTTCGCGCGGTTGCGCGCCGAAGGGCTCGTGCTCGGCGGCGACGCGGAGCCGTGCCCGCTGCGCGATCACGTCGAGATCGCAGGCGAAGCGGAATGGTTGCGTTCAACGTCGGCGCTTCGCATCGGCCGCCGCGCCCCCAACCCGCTCTACGCGCATCTGTTCGCCGCGTTCGAGGCAAACCGCGCGTGGCCCCAACTGGGCCTGCCGAGCTTGGACGAGCAACTGCGCGCGTGGTTGCCGTGGGCGACGCCGCTGGAGCACGGCCGCATTCGCTTTGGGCTCACGCCCTATGCAACGGCGCAGCGTTGCCAGGCGGCGCTCAAGGACCACCTCGATCGCGAGCCGTTGCCGATCGCCGCAAACTGGAGCGAAGTGCGATTGCGAGAGGACCAGGCCAAGCTCGCGGAATCGCGGGCATTCGCTGCTGCGAATGGCGTGGACGGCGCGCTGGTCGACGACCGCGACGCGCGCGAGTTGTGGTGCCTGCTGTTCGCGCAGGACGACCCGTTCCTCACGTTGCTACCGGCCTGAGGCTGCGGGCCTGAGGGCCATGGAGCAGAAAAGGGGCGGGCCGACGCGGCGCTAACCGGCATCGGCCCGCAGAGGCGCTCACCTCTCGTCGATACCAATTGGTCCTGGGTCGGACTTCGGGGACAAAATGGTGCAAAATTCGCATCCCTGTCCCTGCATCCATGTGCCGACCGCCCGGAGAAGCGGCAACGTTTCGCTGCGACGCACGCGCAATGCGGCGATCCGAGCGAAGCGCCGCGCTCAGCAGCGGCGCCAGACCGACGCGATGCGCCCCGCGGTCTTGTCCGCGTAGGGCACGAGGTCGGTTGCGATCGAGACCGTGCGCACATGCTCTGCGGGCAACGACCGCAGCATCGCCTTGGTCGTCTCCGCCTCGCGCTCGGTCTGGTTGGCCACGAACAGCAGGCCGCCCGGACGCACCGTTGCCACCGCGCGTTCGACGAGTCGCGTCGGATCAAACAGCGACAGCGGCAGCCCCCATTGCAGCAGCGCGTAGCGCTCCACGAACGGGAACCACATCGTGATCACGTCCTGCTCCGGGATCGGCAACGCCGCGAAATCGCCCACCTGGAAGTGCACGTCGTCGCCCGCGAGCGCCGCATGCGCGCGCGCGTAGTCCGCGCGGCTGTGGCCATCGCGGTAGACACCGTGGCCGTCGATCTCGATGCCGCGCAGGATCGCGCGACGAGGAGCGCCCATTCCGCCTCGGGCCAAGAAGCGCTGCAGCGCGGTCGCATACTGGAAGACGCCGCAGCCGACGTCGGCGGCGCGCAGCGCGCCATCGGAGCCGACGGGCAACTCGAGGCCTGAGCACACGCGCTCCATCGCCTGCAGCAACGCGAGGTTTTCGGCGTAGACGAGGCACGTCGAACGCGCGCGCAACGCCTCGAGCCCATAGTCCGCGCACATGCGCTGCTCGTCGGCGCCAGCCTCGGCCCACCGCGGCGTCGGCAAGTGGTCGAACAAGCGTTCCTTCGACTCGTTCTGGAGTTCTGCCTTTCCGCGCGACCAACGCACGCGCGAACGAACGGTGAAGGCGACGGCGTTGCCGGGCGCGCGAAGCAGCGCGAGCGTGTTCTTGACGATCCCTGCCATGGGCCCCCAATCGGCCATGGCATGGGCATCCCTGAAGCGAAGCGTGCGCGATCTTCGCCGCGGCGTAGGATCCGCCGCCCCGCCATGAGCAAGACCACGCCGCACTCGCAGCAAAACGTCGCCGCGACCATTCGTTTCCTCGACGCCGTGCGCCAGCGCGTCGCCACCGTCGTCGTTGGACAGGACGTGGTCGTGGAGCGCCTGCTGATCGCGTTGTTCACGGGCGGCCACATCCTGATGCAGGGCGTCCCCGGCATCGCCAAGACGCTGCTCGCCGCGACGCTGTCGAAGGCGATCGACCTGCAGTTCGCGCGCGTGCAGTTCACGATCGACCTGCTGCCGAGCGACATCCTCGGCAGCGAGGTGCTCGACCAGCGCACGAACACGTTCCAGGTCCTGAAGGGCCCGATCTTCACCAACCTGCTGCTGGCCGACGAAATCAACCGCGCCGCGCCGAAGGTGCAGGGCGCGCTGCTCGAGGCGATGCAGGAACGCAAGGTCACGATCGGCAAGGAGTCGTTCAAGCTGCCCGCGCCGTTCCTCGTGATCGCGACGCAGAACCCGATCGAGCAAGCCGGCACGTTCGAGCTCCCCGAGGCGCAGCTCGACCGCTTCATGCTGTGCCACCGCCTGCAATACCTGCCAAAGCACGACGAGAAGGAAGTGCTGCGGCGCAACCTGATGCTCGGCGTGCGGCGCGAAGCGAAGGGCGCGATCGCGCGCACGGAGTTTGACGCGATCTCGGACTCGCCGGTGGGAACGCAGGAGGACCTGATCTCCGCGATGGAAGCGGTGCACCACGTGCACGTCAGCGACGCGTTCTTGGACCACGTCGTCGAGATCCTCGACCGCACGCGCAAGCACCCGGCGATCGCGCTCGGCTGCTCGCCGCGCGCCGGCATCGCGATGCTGAAGGCGTCGCGCGCGCGCGCTTTGATCCACGGCCGCGACTTCGTCGTGCCGGACGACCTGTTCGCGCTCGCCGAGGACTGCCTGCTCCACCGCATGCGCCTGTCCTACGAAGCGCTCGCCGACGGCAAGACGACGGCTTCTGTGCTCGAGGAATTGCTGACCGAAGTCGGCGCGAGCAAGTCCGCATTGGCCAAGGCCTGATTCGCGCCGTTCCGTGCAAGGCCAACTCGACGCGCTGCAGCCGCTCGACAGCCGGCAGTTCCATGTCGCGATCAAGCGACTTGCGGACAGCCTGTCGTTTGGCACCGACCGCTCGCCATTCCTCGGCAGCGGCATCGAATACGTGCAATCGCGGCCCTATGTGCCAGGCGATCCGATCCGCAGCATCGACTGGCGCGTGACGGCGCGCACCGGCCGCGTGCACGTGAAGGACTACGAAGCGCCGAAGCAGATGCCGTGCTGGATCCTGCTCGACACGTCGGCATCGATGGCGACCGGTTCGACGGCGAAGACCAAGTACGCAACCGCGCTGCACGTGGCTGGCGGACTCGCCTACGCGTTCCTCGATCGCGTGAGCCCGTGCGGCGTGCTCGGCGTCGGCGAACGCGAACTGCGCGTCGAGCCAACGCTGTCGCGCCAGCAAGCGCTGCAATGGCTGCTCGAGCTGCGCACGTTCCGCTACGACGAGAAGACCTCGCTCGCGGCGCGATGCAGGGAACTCGCTGCGCGACTGAACAGCCGAGCGCTCATTGTCGCGATCACCGACTTGCACGAGGACGGCGCCGTCCAGGCGTTGAAGCTGCTGGGCCAGCGCCACGACATGATCGTGCTGCGCATGCGCGATCCCGCCGAGCGCGACCTTCGCGGCGCAGGCGTGCTGCGACTTCAAGAAGCCGAGACGGGACGGACGTTCGTCACGCACGGCCGCGCGAAGTGGCTCGACGACCTCGAGGTCGAACAAGAGCTTCGACGCGCCGGCATCGACCAATTCACGATCGACACCGATCGCCCGTTTGCGCAGAAGCTGCGCCACTTCTGCCGCTTCCGCGGCGTGTTCTCGAAGGGAGCCCGATGATGCGCGCGCTCGCCGCACTCTTGTTCGCCACCGCGTGCCTCGCGCAAGAACCCGTGCGCACCACGATCGGCATCCCAGCGCTCGTGACCGGCGTCGTGCTGGAAGGCAGCGAGTTCGAGCCGATCGAGACGACGCTGAAGAGCCCCATCGTGCTGCGCATCGAGCACATGCAGAAGCACGGGACGGCGAACCGCTACGCGCTGCAGTTCACGGGAATGGAAGCTGGGCAGTACGACCTCGCGACGTTCTTGCGGCGCAAGGACCGCAGCGACAACGGCGCGATGCCCAAGATCCCCGTCGTCATTGAAGCCGTGCGCGACGACAGCCAGCACGAGCCCAACGCGCTGCAGCCGATGAAGGCCCGCGACGTCGGCGGCTATGCGCGCACGATGTGGCTGCTCGGCGGCGCATGGGCGATCGGCTTGCTCGCGATCCTGTTCGCATTCCGCAAGAAGAAGGCGGCTCCGGCAGCGATCCTTCGCAAGGCAACGCTCGCCGACCGACTGCGACCCGCAGTCGCGCGCGCCATCGACGGCAGCCTCGATTCGGAAGGCCGCGCCGAACTCGAGCGACTGCTGCTGTCGGTCTGGCGCGTTCGGCTGTCGCTGCAGGACGTGCCGGTGCGCGAAGCGATCGTTCTCCTGCGCGCGCACGAAGAAGCTGGCGAGTTGTTGCGCGCGCTCGACCAATGGCTGCACGCGAAGTCGCCGCAACCCGTCGACGTGGAGGCGCTGCTGCGCCCCTACTCGAAGATCGAAGATGAAGGCGGAGGCGCCGCGTGACGTTCGGCAATCCGTTCGTGCTGCTGCTGCTCGTCGTGCCGATTTGGCTGTGCGCTTGGGTCTGGCGTCGGCGGTCGGGCTCGGTCACTGCGCCGTTTGATCGATCGCGTGTGCGCGGCTCGCGCGGCTTGCGCATCGCAGTCGACTTCGCCGAGTCGCTGCCAAGCTTGTTGCTTGCGATCGCGATCGTGCTGCTCGCCAATCCGCAGCGCTTCAGCGAGCCGCGCACTCGGCGCGAGATGACCAACATCGAGTTCTGCGTCGACATCAGCGGATCGATGACGGCTCAGTTCGGCGAAGGCACCCGCTACGACGGCGCGATGAAGGCGATCGACGGCTTCCTCGACAAGCGCAAGGGCGACGCGTTCGGGCTCACCTTCTTCGGCAACAACGTGATGCACTGGGTCCCGCTGACCAACGACGTCACCGCGATCCGCTGCTCGCCGCCGTTCATGCGCCCCGAAGTGGTCCCTCCTTGGTTCGGCGGAACGATGATCGGCAAGGCTCTGATGGCGTGCCGCGATGTGCTGCGCCAACGCGAGCAAGGCGACCGCATGCTCGTGCTCGTCAGCGACGGCGAGAGCGGCGACTTCGGCAACGGCTACGAGACCGAGGTCGCGGACGCGCTGCGGCGCGACAACATCACGCTCTATTGCATTCACACGGCGGAGTTCCAGACGCCGGACGACATCGTCAACATCGCGGCGGCAACCGGCGGCGCGGCGTTCCAGGCCGATGATCCTGCGGCGCTCGAAGAAGTGTTCGCGCGCATCGACGCGATGCAGGTGACGAAGATCGAGAAGATCGCAGCCGAGACCCTCGACGACTTCGTGATGTGGTCGTGGATCGGCATGTCGCTGTCCGCGCTCGCTCTCCTCTGCGGCCTCGGCCTGAGGTACACGCCGTGGTAGAGACGCTCGCGATCCTCGGCGCGACGCTGCTCTGCGCACTCGGCGAATGGCTCCACCAGCGCCGCGTGCAGCGCGTTGCGGGACTCGCGTTCGGCCCGAGCAACAAGCCGCGCGCATTCGCCCGCCTGTGGCCGCTCTTGCGCACCGCTGCGTTCGCAGCGCTCGCATTCGGCCTCGTGTCGCTGCTGCAGATCGAGCCCAAGGTGCACAAGACCGGAGCTCTCAGCGAGAGCGAATTGCAGCACCTCGTGCTCGTGCTCGACGTGTCGCCGAGCATGCGCCTCGTCGACGCGGGCCCGAGCCAGCAGCAGAGCCGCATGCAGCGCGCGAGCGACGTGATGGAGTCGTTCTTCCGCCGCGTGCCCGTCGAGCAATACCGCATCTCGGTCGTCGCGACCTACAACGGCGCAAAGCCCGTCGTCGTCGACACGAGCGACCTCGAAGTCGTGCGCAACATCCTCGGCGACCTGCCGATGCACTACGCGTTCCCGTCAGGGCGCACCGACATCTTCGCCGGGCTCACAGAGGCTGCGAAGATCGCGCAACCGTGGCGGCCAAAGAGCACTGTCGTGGCGCTCGTCAGCGACGGCGACTCGGTGCCCGCGTTGGGCATGCCCAAGATGCCGCCGTCCGTGCGCCGCGTTCTCGTGGTCGGCGTCGGCGACTCGACGACCGGCAAGTTCCTCGATGGCCACCTGTCGCGACAGGATCGCTCGACGCTGCGCCAAGTCGCGGCACGCCTGTCCGGCGTCTATCACGACGGCAACCTCCAGCACCTCTCCACCGAGACGCTGGAGTTGCTGACCAACACGAGCGGCGAGTCGGCGTTGGAGAAGTTGACGCGCCGCGAATATGCGCTGATCGCGATCGCGATCGGCGCTGCGTTGCTCGCGCTGATGCCTGTGTTGCTGCACCGCGCAGGCACAGGGTGGCGTCCAGGCGTCGCGCAACGGGCTTCGATTGCTGGCGGGACGGACGCGCGCGAGGCATAACAACGCCGTGTCCTTCGCATCGATCGCCAGGATCCTCGCCGGCTTCGCGACGTTCTTCTCGCTAGCGCAGGTCATTCCGCTGATCTACGCGTTCTTCGAGCCTGCGCCGCCGCGGCCCGAAGTCATCCCGATCGCGGGATTCACGGCGAGCATCGCGATCGGCATCACGGCAGCCCTGCTGCTTTGGCTCGGCGGTCGTGGCGCAGGCCCACAGCTGTTCCGGCGCGAGGGCATCGCAATCGTCGGACTGTCCTGGTTGCTGGCAGGCGTGCTCGGCGCGATCCCCTACGTGTGGTCGGGCGCGATCCCGGGCGCAGTCGACGCAGTGTTCGAGACGGTGTCTGGCCTCACGACGACGGGCGCATCCGTGCTCGGCACGGGCAACAACCTCGCCATCGAGGAGATGCCGCAGAGCATCCTGCTTTGGCGCTCGCTGACGCATTGGCTCGGCGGCCTCGGCATCGTGCTCGTGTTCGTCATCCTGCTGCCCGCCATGGGCATCACCGGCAAGAGCTTGATCGCAACCGAGCAGGCGGGGATCACATCGGAAGGCTTCCAACCGCGCATGATCGAGCAGGGCCGACTGCTCTTCCGCGTCTACGTCGCGCTGACGCTGCTTTGCATCGCAGCCTTGCTGCTGATCGGCGGCATGCCGTTGTTCGACGCCGTCAACCACGCGTTCGCGACGATTGCGACCGGCGGCTTCTCGACCAAGAACCGTTCGATCGGAGCCTACGACAGCATCGCCGTCGAATGCGTGCTCACGCTGTTCATGTTCGTCGCGGGCTGCAACTTCGGCTTGCTCGCCAATGCGGCGCAAAAGGGCCCGCGCGTGCTTTGGAAGGACACCGAATTGCGCGCCTACTTCGCGGCGACGCTGCTGCTCGTCGGCGCTGCGACGGTGACCTTGATGTTGGACGGCCGATCACTGCTCGGGTCGCTGCGCGCCGCGGGATTCAACGTCGTCAGCGTGTTCACATCGACCGGCTTTGCGACCGAGGACTTCCAACGCTGGTCGCTGCCCACACTGATGCTGATGCTGGGCTCGATGGCAGTCGGAGCATGCACCGGCTCCACATGCGGCGGCATGAAGCTCGTTCGCTTCGTCGTCGTGCTCAAACTGCTCGCCTACACGATTCGCCACTACCTGCGGCCAAAGAGCGTCGAGCGCATCAAGCTGGCTGGCCACACGCTGAACCCCAACGTCATCTCTGACATCCTGGCGATCGTGCTGATGTGGATCGTCGGAATCTTCGTGGGAGCGTTCGTGATCGCGCTCGACACGCGCCTGCCGTTCCTCTCCGCGTTGTCGACCTCCGCGACCATGCTCGGCTGTTGCGGTCCCGCAATCTGCGACGTCGACAGCCTCGGACGCGCATTGGGACCGGATCTCGGCCCCATGGGCGGTTTTGGCGAGCTGTATTCGCCGACGAAGGTGTTCTTGTCGTTCCTGATGGTGCTCGGCCGACTCGAGTTCTTGGCGCCCATCGCGCTGTTGTCGCGTTCGTTCTGGCGCCGCTAGCAGCCCGTTGAAGAACGCATGCGGCCTGCGAGCGCGCGCCGCGAACTACGCCGAGAAGCCACGGCGGTTTTACGCGGGGAAACACTCCGCACCCGATGCATCAAGGATGCATCGAGGCCGCGTCGATCCGCGAGGGCCATGCATTGCAATGTCATCGCATCGTCCAGGCTCCTCGCGACCGCGTTTGCGTTCGCCGCATTGGATGCCTCCGCGCTCACGCAAACGCAGGAGCCATCTCCCGGCGTAGCAGCGACGCAATCCGACGAGGAGGTCGTCGCAGTCGATCGCGAGTGGATTGGCGGCGCGCCCTTTCTGGATTGGACGCGGATCACCGGCGACTGGCGCTCTGCGCGCACCTGGCTCGAAGACCAAGGCGTCGAGATCGGCGCGAACCTGACGCTCGATTGGGGCGCCAACTGGACTGGCGGCGTGCGCAATCGCAGCACCTTGATGTCGATGCCCGACTTCAACGTGGCGCTCGACCTCGAGCGGCTCTTCGGGCTGCCTCGGACGCTGGTGTTCGTCGACTTCTACCAGACCGAAGGCCGCGGCCTCTCCGGCGACGTCGGCAACGTGCAAGGCGTCTCGAACATCGAAGCCTTCAACACGTCGCAAGTGGCAGAAGCGTGGGTCGAGACGTGGTTCGGCGACTCGGTCCGCTTCAAGTTCGGCAAGGTCGACTTCAACAGTGAGTTCGCGTTCAGCGAAGTTGCGAGTGAGTTCATCACTCCATCCGCCGGCATCACACCGACCGTGCAGTCCGGCCCCACGTTCCCCAACCCCGCCACGTCCGCGAACCTGTTCGTGACGCCATCCGAGTCGACCTATGTCGGCGTCGGCGTCTACGACGGAGCTGGCGCGGTCGGCGTCAACACCGGAAGCCAGGGATTGTCCGGCTTCTTTCGCGACGACGAGAGCGACTCCTACTTCACGATCGTCGAA
>CAIYFF010000553.1 GCA_903925435.1 uncultured Planctomycetota bacterium
CGCCGCTTCGTGGCTGATGCCTTCCATCAGGCAGCCGTCGCCGCAGATCGTGAACACGCGGTTCTTGAGCAGCGGGTTGTCGTTCTGCGCAGCTTCCATCTGCGCCGCGATCGCCATGCCGACTGCATTGCTGAAGCCAGCACCGAGCGGGCCTGTCGTCGTCTCGACGCCCGCGGTCTCGCCGACTTCGGGGTGGCCCGGCGTCCTGCTGTGCAGCTGGCGGAACTGCTTCAAGTCATCCATCGACAGGTCGAAGCCCGACAGGTGCAGCAGCGAGTAGAGCAACATCGAGCCATGGCCCGCCGACAGCACGAAGCGATCGCGGCCGAGCCACTGCGGGTCCACAGCGCTCCAGCGCACGAACTCGGTCCATAGCACCACTGCCGTGTCCGCCATGCCCATCGGCATGCCCGGATGGCCGGACTCGGCCTTCTGGACGGCGTCGATCGCGAGGCAACGGATCGTGTTGGCGGCGAGTTGGAGATCTGCGGCGGAAGTCATGGGTCGCACAAACGTAGCGGAGAGCCGGATCGCGCGGAACGGAGTGGTGGCGGCCACGGCAGCGTGCTGCGTCCGCGAGCTGGGTAGCATGCGCGGATGGAGTCCACCCGATCGGAGAGCTCGCGTTCCCGTTTGTGCGCAGTGGTCGGCCACGTGGGCCTGCTCGCGTTGCTCGGTGCGAGCCTTGCCGCGCAACAGTCGAGCCCGTCGCCGTTCGTTCGCACGTCGACGCTGCTGCGGCCTGCGCGGCACGGCGAGCCTTATCTCGCGTTGCCCGACTTCCAGAACGGGCGCCGTCTGGCTGGCGAAATCGATGTCGGTCTTGGCTTTCCCGAGCGCGACGCGGTTGCGCCCGACTCGGCTTCGTTTGCGTTGCTGTCGGTGGACGCGCTCGCGTCGATCCTGCAGGAACTCGGCACCGTCGATGCGTCGAAGTTGCATGCGTTGCAGGGCGGAGAACATCTGCTCGTGCGCGATGAGGATGCTGCGGTCGTAGCTCGCCTGTGCCGCGAACTGGAGGCTGCGATGCCGCCGGAAGTGCGCTGCGAGTTCGAGGTCACGGTGCGGGCGCGCGATGACGCCCGCGTCGTGATGCGGCGCGAGATCCTCGCGCGTTCCGGGCAACTGGCATGGGGCAGCGCGGTCGAGGACTCGGTCGCGGTGACGGACTTCGAGGTCGAGATCTCGCAGGACGCGACGGCGGGCAATCCGGTCGTCCAGCGCGTGCTGCACGGCGCGATGGTTTCGGTGCGCCCGCTCGTCCTCGCCGGGGATGCTCGCGGCTTCTTCGAGGTCCTGCTGCGCATCGTCGACCGCGGGGACGAAGGGCTGGTGAATCTCGGCGAGACGACGAGCGGATCCTTCGATCGCGTGCACCAACGCGTGCGCGAACTCGGCGTCGTGTTGTCGGCGCGCGTCGGCGAGACGGTGACGCATCGGTTCTCCGGGCTCGACGGGTCCGCGGTCGAACTGCGCATGACGCCGCGATGGAGCGCTGTGCCTGCGCCGGCTTCGGTCGGTGGCCGCGACTTCGAGTATGCGCCGCGTTGGCTCGACTACCGTGGCTATCGGTCCGTCGATCTGGATGCAGTCCAGCCCGTCGAGCTCGGTGCATTCGCACCGGATGTGCTGTCGTTCTCGGAGTCGCTCGAGCGATCGCGCGTCGCGTTCTGGAAGGCCGGGCCGTCGGATGGTGCGGTCGCCGTCGGCGACGCCGCCGTGCAGTTGCGCTTGTTCCAGCAAGCTCGCCACGCGGGGCTTTCGCCCGTCGTCGTTCGCGTGGTCGCATACGACGCGGAGCCAGGCCAAGAACCTGGTGCGGATGGGACGATGGCCAACGCGACGCGTCTCGCGAGCGCCGAGGTCGCGACGCTGTCCGGCAGCTGGGTCGCTGCCACCAGCTACGAGGAGTTCTCGATCGTCGCCGACTGGGACGTCGAGGTGGCGCAAGGTTCGCGCATCGGCGATCCCAAGATCCGTCGTCGCGCGATTGGCGCCGCGCTGAACCTCCGCTGCACCGACGCAGGCGTGGAGATCGAAGGCGAACTGTCGACGCGCGGCCCGATCGAAAGCCGTCGCACGCGCATTGGGCAGGGCAAGTTCGCGACGTCGAATGCGAAGTCGTCGGATGCCCCGAGCTACGTCGTGCCGCCAGAAGAGGTCACGATCGAATCGGTGCGGCGCTCGCGCCAGCCTCTGCAGATCCGCTTGCCGTTGCGACGCGACCAGCCCGCGGTGTTTCGCGCGACGACGTCGTTCTTGCCGCAAGGCCGCGAACTCGTCGTCACGGCACAGCGACTCGACGGCTGATTGCTGCAGCCGGATGCGTCGGCTTTCAGTGGCCTTCGCGCACCGCGTTCACGTTCCACTTCGGGATCGCGATGCGGACCTCGCCGTCCTTCGGCATCGACGTGAGCTTCGCCTGGCACGCAAGGCGCGAGTCGAGACCCGAGTCGCGCGCTTCGTCGAGTTGGTCGAGTTCGTCCTCGCTTGCCTCGGACAAGCAGTCCAATCCCGCGCGCACTCGCACATGGCACGTGGAACAGGCGCAGACGCCGCCACAGGCGTGGTCGATCGCGAGGCCTTGGTCCATCGCGGCGTCGAGGATCGACTGGCCGACTGCCAGGGTGAACGTGCGCGCGTCGCCGTCGAGGCGAAGCGTTGCGGACTCAGTCTTGCTCATGAGGCGGAAGGGTTCGTGTTGCTGCCCTGCTCTTCTTGCAGCGAGCGTTGCACTGCCGAGCTGATGACATCGTCGGCGATGGTCGCAGTGAGCTTGCTGAGCTCGTCGCACGCGACCTTCAATGCGGCGGCATCCGCGCCGCTCTGTAGCAGCTTCTCGAGCGCGCGCGCCGACTTCTGCACCGAGAACGTCTGGTCCGGTGGCAGCGATGCGAGCGCGAGCGCCTTCCTCGTTCCGGTGACCATCGCCTGAGCCTTGTTGCGAAGGTCGATGGCTTCGCGCGCGACGTAGTCTTGCTGCGCATTCTCGATCGAGTCGAGCATCATGCGTCGCACCTCGTCGCGCGACAGGCCGAACGTCGGCACGACCTGGATCGATGCCTCGTGGCCGGTGCGCTTCTCGGTCGCGGTGACGCGCAGCACGCCATCGGCATCGACGAGGAAGTGCACGGCGATGCGCGGCAGACCGGCGGGCATGGGCGGCAACCCATGCAGCGTGAAGCTGCCGAGCTGCCGGCAGTCCTGCGCCAACTCGCGTTCGCCTTGGAAGATGTTGAGCACGACCGCGGTCTGCCCGTCGACAGCAGTCGAGAACTCCTCGGTCGAGCTCGTCGGGATCGTGCTGTTGCGCAGAATCAGCTTCTGCATCGCGCCGCCGAGCGTCTCGATGCCGAGCGACAGCGGGATCACGTCGAGCAGCAGCAGCGACTTGTCGTTGCCGGCGAGCACGTCGGCTTGGATCGCCGCGCCGAGCGCCACGGCGAGGTCGGGGTCGACGCCAGTTTGGGGTGCGCGGCCGAGGTCTTGTTCGAGCCGTTGCCGCACAAGCGGAACGCGCGTGCTGCCGCCGACCAGCACCACGTCGTCGATGTCATCAGCAGTGAGCTTTGCGTCCGCGATGGCGCGATGGACGCACGCGATCGTGCGCTCGACGAGCGGCGCGATCATCGCTTCGAACTCTGCGCGTGCGATCGTGATGTCGATCGGCGCGCGGTCCTGCAGTTCGATCCGCAGCGTCGCTTGCTCCTTCTGGCTCAGTTCGATCTTGAGGCCTTCGGCCGCGGCGCGCACGGCTTGCAGCACGTATGCGTCATTCGCCGAGGCTCCCGCGGCCGCCAGGATGCGCTCGCTCAGCAATTGGTCGAAGTCGTCGCCGCCAAGGTGCGTGTCGCCCGAGGTCGACAGCACGCGGAACACGCCTTCGTCGATGCGCAGGATCGATACGTCGAACGTGCCGCCGCCGAGGTCATAGACGAGGACCGTGCCGTCTTTGCTGCCGTCGATGCCATACGCGAGCGCGGCCGCCGTTGGCTCGTTGACGATGCGGAGGCACTCGAGGCCCGCGAGTTGCGCGGCATCGCGCGTCGCTTGCCGCTGCGCATCGTCGAACCATGCGGGCACCGTGATCACTGCGGCGTCGATGCGTTGGCCGAGCGCGCTCTCGGCGGTTGCCTTCACTTCTTGCAGCACGAACGCGGAGACCTGCTCTGGCGCGTAGTCGCGGCCGCCGACTTCGATGCGAGCAAGGTCGCGATCGCCGCGGTGCACGCGGTAGGGGAGCAACGCTGCTTCGCGGTCGACCTCTGCGCCAGCGCGGCCGATCAATCGCTTGGCCGAGAAGACCGTGCGGTCGGGATGCTGCAGGCGAAGGTCCTTCGCGCCGCGTCCTACGACCATCTCGCCGTTCGGCAAGAAGCAGACGACGCTCGGGATCAGCGGTTCGCCGTCGCGGTCGCGCAGGACGCGCGCGCCCTTGCCGGCGCGGATGGCCGCGAGCGAGTTGGTGGTGCCGAGGTCGATGCCGACGACGAGTCGAGGCTTTGGATCCGTTGCGCTCATGCTGTGCCGCCCTGGATGCGGGCGTCGAGGTCCGCGAGCGCCTTGCGCACATAGCGGCTTTCATGGAGTCGGCGGGCAGCCGCCGCGAAGTCATCCTCTGCGCATGCGCGCGCGAGTTCGGCGAACACGTCGTCGCAGGTCGCGTTCAGTCGTTGGCGCAGGCTCGCGAGATCTGGGCCATCGGCAAAGGCAACTTCTTCTGCGAGTTCCAGCGCAGTTGCCAAGAACTCAGGGTCGAGCGTGCGGCCGCGGTCCATTGCGCCGGGAGAACGCAATTCGATCAGCGCGCGCGCGCGTTCCCATCGATCGGAGAGCGTGCGCCACGAGTCGTTGATCTCCGCGGAGCGCGTGAGCACGGCGGCGCAGTCTGCTGCGCCCGCTGCGCGATGCAGGTCGGGATGGCACTCGCGCGACAGCTGCAGGAAGCGTCGCTCCAGCGTGCGCATGTCGAGGTCCAAGCGGTGCTCGACGCCAAACACGGTGAACGGATCGAGGCCGGTCGGACCCATCATCACGCGCCGTGGGATCAGGCCGAGAACGACGTGCCGCAGCCGCACGTGCCGGTCGCAGCTGGGTTCTTGAATTGGAACCCGCGGTCGAGCAACCCGTCGTTGAAGTCGAGCGTCGTGCCGCCCATGAAGAACTCGCTCTTCTTGTCGACGACGACGCGCACGCCGTGCTGCTCGTAGGTCAGGTCGAACTCGGTCGGGCCCGCTTGGTCGAAGTCGAGCACATACGAGAAGCCAGAGCAGCCGCCGCCCTTCGCGCCGACGCGGACCCAGCAATCGGCCGGCAGCTTGTGCTCGAGGATCACGCGCTGAATCTCTTTTGCCGCGCGCTCGGTCACGTGCACGCCGCGACCGGGCTTCGGCTGCGTTTCCGCGGTTGCGGCGGGCGGCGTCGTCGGGATCGTGGTGTCGTTGCTCATCGTCGTTGACCTCAGGCCTTCTGGGCTGCTGCGTCGGTGTGCGCTGCCTGCTTCTTGCGCCAGTCTTCGATCGCTGCCTTGATCGCGTCCTCGGCGAGCACGCTGCAGTGGATCTTCACGGGTGGCAATGCGAGCTCCTGCACGATCTGCGTGTTCTTGATCTGCTCGGCCTTGTCGACCGTGCTGCCCTTGAGCCACTCGGTCGCCAGCGACGACGACGCAATCGCGGAGCCGCAGCCGTAGGTCTTGAACTTGGCGTCGAGGATCGTGCCGTCCTTTGCGACCTTGATCTGCAACTTCATCACGTCGCCGCACTCCGGTGCGCCGACGACGCCGGTGCCGACGTCAGCCGCGTTCTTGTCGAGAGTGCCGACGTTGCGGGGGTTCTGGTAGTGGTCGAGGACCTTGTCGCTGTAGGCCATTTCGGATCGTGGGCTGGGTATCGGGTTGTGTTCGGTCGGATGCGTCGTCGGGAGCGCTCAGTGCGCGGTCCACTTCACCTGGCTGAGGTCGATGCCTTCTTGCACCATCTCCCAAAGCGGAGACATCTCGCGAAGGCGCGTGACCTCGTGGATCACGCGATCGGCGGCGAAGTCGACTTCGGCCTCGGTCGTGAAACGGCCCATGGAGAAACGAATCGAGCTGTGCGCGAGTTCGTCGCCGAGTCCGAGGCCCTTCAGCACGTAGCTGGGCTCGAGGCTTGCGGAAGTGCACGCGGAGCCTGACGACACCGCGACCTCCTTGATGCCCATGATCAGCGACTCGCCCTCGACGTAGGGGAACGAGACGTTGGCGAGGTGGGGCAAGCGATGCTCCCTGTCGCCATTGATGACCGCGTCGGGGATCCCGCGCAGCAAGCGAGCTTCGAGGCGGTCGCGCAGGCGACGCAGGCGCTCGATCTCTTGCGCCATCTCGGTGCGCGCAAACTCCGCCGCAGCACCCATGCCGACGATGCCTGTGACGTTGAGCGTGCCAGAACGCATGCCGCGTTCATGGCCGCCGCCGTCCATCTGCGCGGCGAGGCGCACGCGCGGGTTCTTGCGGCGCACGTAGAGCGCGCCGACTCCCTTCGGGCCATAGAACTTGTGCGCCGACAGCGACATCAAGTCGATGTGCTGAGCTTCGACGTCGAGGTCCATGCGGCCAGGGGCCTGCGTCGCGTCGGTGTGGAACAGGACGCCCTTCTGCTTGCACAGCGCGCCGATGTCCTTCAACGGATGCACCGTGCCGATCTCGTTGTTGGCCGCCATCAGCGACACGAGCAACGTCTTCTCGGTCATGGCGGCGGCGAGTTGTCCGAGGTCGACGCGGCCTTGCCGATCGACGGGCAGCCACGTGATCTCGAAGCCCTGGCTCTCCAGGTGCTTCATCGGATCCAGCACTGCCTTGTGCTCGGTGATCGCGGTGATCAGGTGCTTGCCCTTCTCGCGATACATCTCGGCTGTGCCCTTGATCGCGAGGTTGTTCGCCTCGGTCGAGCCGCTGGTCCACAACACTTCCTTGGGGTGCGCGTGGATCAGTTCTGCGACTTGCTCGCGCGCGTGCTCGACTGCGGCTTCCGCGGTCCAGCCAAACGGGTGGCTGCGGCTCGCTGCATTGCCGAAGGTCTCGGTGAAGTAGGGCAGCATGCGCTCGACGACGCGCGGGTCGCACGGGGTCGTTGCGCTGTAGTCGAGATAGACAGGGGTCTTCATCGGTGGGATCCGGCGAGCGCTGCTGGGACGAAGGAGACGCGCGTGGCTGGGCAGCCCGAAAGGCCGCACATCTCGGCGAGCGTGATCTCCTGGAACAAGGCCTGAAGACGCTCGTGCACGATGCGCATCGGGTTCTTGGTCGGGCAGAACGTGATCAGGTTGCAGTGGTGGTCATCCCCGGTCTCGAGGCTGCCGTCGGGGCGCAGGCAGTCGACCAGGTTGAGTGGGCCATCGACCACCGCGAGGATCGCGCCGAGCGTGATTGCGGTGGGTGCCTTGCTCAGGCGGTAGCCGCCCTTCAAGCCGCGCACCGACTCGAGCACGCCGTCGCGCGCGAACTTCTTCAGCAGGTTGGCGACGACCGACTTGTTGAGGTTGGCTTGCCGTGCGATCTCGTGGGCGCTGACCACTGCGTCCTCGGCGGGGCCGCCGGGATACGCGCCTTCGCGGGCGATCGCGCCCAGCAGGAACACGGCGTAGTCAGCTTTCTTGGAGATGCGCAACATCGGTCGGCTCCCGGGGTCGGGAATGGGCGGCGCAAAATAGGTCTGGTTTGGTGCTCTTTACAAGCTATCGGAGTGAAAAAGCCCCACAACCGGGCACATTCTCTGCCCGCCTCGCAATCGGCGTCCGATCCGACCCATGAGCCACAGCCAACGCCTGACCGAAAGCCTCCTTGCCAACGGGCCATTCGTGCGCAGTGACGCGCCCTACAGCCTCCTGTGTGTCGCGGGGCGCGATGCCGCCGACTTCTTGCAACGCTTGTGCAGCCAGGATGTGAAGTCGCTCTCGGGTGGCATGACGTTGCCTGCGGCGTTCCTCGACGCGAAGGGCAAGGTGGTCGCGACCTGCCTGGTGCAGCGCGTGCAACAAGGCAGCGAGGACGTCTTCTGGCTGGAGACGCAGACGGCGCAGCGGGATCGGCTCGCGCAGTTGCTGGAGCGCTACCACTTCACCGAGAAGCTCGTCATCTCGGCCGCTGGGGCCGGGGAGCCTGCGTGCGATGAGTGGGTTGGCGCAGAGACTGCGATCGCGCCCGAACGCGGCTCCGCGGTGATGTTCGCGTGGAAACGCGGTGGCGTGCAGTTCGTCCGTCGGCACTTCACGCGCGGCGATGCGATGCCCGAGTGGAGCGGCTTGACGCTCGATGCAGACCGCGCAGATTGCCTGCAGATGGTTGCGGGCATCGTGTCTGTCGGCGTCGACACCGAGTCGTCGACGCTGGCGCTCGAAGCGTTCCTCGATGACCACTGCTCGACGACGAAGGGTTGCTACACGGGGCAGGAGATCGTGGCGCGCATCTACACCTATGGGCA
>CAIYFF010000554.1 GCA_903925435.1 uncultured Planctomycetota bacterium
CGCCATCTTTTCAAGGATGGTCAACTCGGCCAACCCGGCAGCATGTCGTTCTTCTTCGATCGTCTGGGGGTCGTCGAGGCCACTCACCGCACGAGCAAGCTGCGCCACGGATTGCTCACCAAGAACGCGCCACCCGCGTCCTGCGTCACCGTCTGGCCGAACAACTCAAAGCCCTGCACGGGCACGTTGGGCGTCACGAACGAAGTCGAATAGACGCCCTGCGCGTTGGTGATGCCGAACAGCGACAGCACGTTGCCGTTCGTCTGCAGCGTCGCGATGCCCGGGAGCACGAGCGGCCCCGGCGCGTCGCCGAGCAGCATCAAGAACAGTTGGGATGATCCCGTTCCGATGGTGAGCGCGATCGGCGCGCCGACTTGGGCCTGCTCGGGAAGCAGCGTCATCGACGCGGCGAGCGGGACCGAGAAGTCGAGGCTGTAGATCTCGACGTCGTCGATGTTCCAGCCGCCGTATGCGACGCTGCCGCCGCTCACCATGCGGAACTCGACGACAACGCTCGGGTTGTTGGCCGCGGATGGCACGAGCAAATCAAACGTCGTCCACGTTGAGTCGAGCGCCGAGGTGAACGGGCTGCGCCAGACGAGCGTGCCATTGATACGGATCTCGCCGAAGTCGAGCGGACCAGGGCACGTCAGTTGGCGACGGAAGCGCAACCGCGCGCCGCTGATGCCCGTGCAGTCGATCGACGGCGAACGCAGCCACGTGTTGGAACCGGGCTGGTAGAGGCCGTCACCGACGAGGCCGAGGTCCGTGCCGGCGCAATTGCTGCCGCTCGCGGCGACAGCGGGATCTTGCCACGCAGAACCGCTGCGCCCCTGCGGCGCGCCGATCTCCCATTCGTCGAGGCCGGTGATCGCGCCGTGCGACCAACCCGCAGCGCCGTTCTCAAAGCCTTCGAAGTACACGCGGCGTTCGGCGCGCGTGACGTAGAGGTACTCGCCCGAGGCGGGCATTCGCTGTTGCGCGCCGCTGCTGTGCACGGCTTCGAAGTGGTAGCTGACCGAAGTCGGCGCCATCTGGCCGGGCAACAACGCGCGCCAGCGATCACCTTGGCCGAGCGCCACCATGTTGCGTTGCTGCGGCGCGCCGTCGTTCCAGTGCAGTCGCACCTGCGTCCAAGAACCCGTGTATGGCGCGGCGACCACTTCGACGTAGCGCGGCGTTGCTTGCTGCACCGTGCTGCCGATCGTCGTGTGCGACAACGCGCCGGGCTGCTGCTGCGGATACGGCAAGCTGTGCGCGATGCACGCGGCCGACAGCTGCGCGTAGTGCGGAGTGCCGTTGCCGAGGATGCCGTCGTCGTCGTCCGCCTGGAACGCGGCGACCACTGCATCCTGCTGGTTGCCCGCACCGGCGACGATGGAGCCCAGGAACACGTCATTGCTGATCTGCTGCGCCTGCTGCGTGCCGAGTTGCTGACGCAGGCTCTCACGGAACAGCCAGCCACAACCCATCCACGACAGCCCTTGGTCATGCGGACCCGCGCCGTTGGGATACTGCTGCGTGTTGTTGCCAGAACGGATGCCGCCGCCGCCACTGAAGAAGTCGTGACCGATCGTCGGATCGTCGAGCAGATACATGCTCGTGATGTCAGCCCACGCCTCGCTGAGGCCGTTGGCCTGGCTGATGCCGCTGTATTGCTCGTCGAGGCCGTGGCCCCATTCGTGCGCGATCACCGACGCGCCCGACGTGTTGTTGCAGCCACCGCCCGACGCATAGAAGTTGATCGTGTTGTTCGTGTAGTACGCGTTGCACGTCGACGCGAGGTTGACCGACGGCAGGATCAGGTTCATCGCGTCGAGTTGCGCGGTGTCGCCGAGCACGCTGCGCACAAAGCGATGCACGCGATCGGTCCAGTAGTAGGTCGTCGCATGCGCGAGCTCGAACTCGCCTGACGCGGCGCTGCCAAACTGAATCGTCGCTGGCGAACCAGGCTGCAAGGTCGCGTTGACGACTGGCGCGTTCGCGCCCTGGATCAAGTTGGTGTGCTCGCCGTCGAATCGCGCGGTCACTTGCGTTGCCGCGGTCAACGACACCGTGAACTGGCCGTTCTGATCCGTGATGAATGTGCCCACGCCCGGCACTTGCACTTCGACTCCGCGCAACACGGCGTTGGTCGGCGTCGACACCGGCGAGAACTGCGTGTGCGCATAGCCGAGCACGGTCACCGTGGTGGCAGCGGGCAGTGTCGCAGGCAGCGTCGCAGCAGGCGGTGTCTCAGTAGATGGTGTCGGCGCAGCGGACTCGTGGGACTTCGCGCAGCCGAAGCCACATTCGTGCTTGTCGCTTTCGTAGCGAACAAACGCGCCCGTCTTGGCATCGACGTAAGCGCGGCCGATCGGGCCCTTGCCTTCGGCGTCGACGGCGCGCACCTGCACTTCCCACGCGAGGACCGCGCGCTTCTCGCTGTCGATGCCGACGAGCACGAGTCGCGGCGCGCGCGCGTTGCCGGGCTGCGGAGCGTTCGTGGGCTTCGCGTTCGCTCCTGCCCATGCGCGCACCACCGCTTCGTCTTCGCCGATGCGCGGCGCGAGGTCGAGCGCTTCCTCAACGGGCCACGCCGTGCTGCCGAGGTGCACGAGCTTGCCGCTCATGTGGATGCGCACATCGACACGGCCACCGACGACCGGCATGCCGCGGAAGCGCTGCTCGAACGTGAACGCATACGTGCGTCCCATGCGCGCGCCGGTGATCTCGACCAACTCGCTCGATCCGACGCCGAGCAAGTCCGCATGACGCAACAACGCTTCGTTCGCGTGGCGACGCGCTTCGACGAGCGTGTTCTCGCGCCAGTCCTCGAGCACGATGCCGTTGCCGTAGGCAACGCGCGGCGTGTCGGTGGCCTCGTTCCACTGCGCGACCCAACTGCCCGCAGATTCGACCAAGAAGCGATCCCACGTTGCGCGCGCAGCAGGCGACTGCGCCGCTGCATCTGCCGCGAACAGGGAGGCGATCGCGGCAACGACGGCAGCGTCGGCCCGCACAAAGTTCGATGGTGTCATTCGAGTGCGAAGTGGCGAGACGACTTCAGGGCAGGAAGTTGAGGCGAAGCGCGTTCGAGAGGCTCACTCCCGACGCGGCGCCGGCGTCGACGATCGCCCACTGCGTGACGAGCGAGAACGGCAGGCCACCGGGATACGTGAATTGCGCCTGCCCGGATGCATCGGTGAAGAACGGGCCGATCGGCTCTGCACCGCTCGGGACGAGCGTGCC
>CAIYFF010000555.1 GCA_903925435.1 uncultured Planctomycetota bacterium
GTCGGAGATCGCGAAGCTGCACCAGTTGGCGGGCAAGGCCTGGAGCCTGCGCGACATCGCCACGGCGCTGAAGCGCAGCGAGGAGTCCGTCAAGATCCGTGCGAAGCTCGACAAGCTGACGATCGCGAGCAAGCACTGAGCGAAGGGGGCGCGCGGCGGGCGGTTCGCCGTTCGCGAGGACGCGGCGAGTACGACAGTTCGGGCATCGCACGCAACTGCGTGCACTGCAAGGCGTGCGACATCACGGACCTATGTCAGGTCATCAACTGGGTCACTCCAGAGGGTGGCGGCGGGCCGAACTACTCGAACCTGTGAGGCTGTGCGCAGGGCGAGATGCCCCTGCGCTCAAGCCTGTGACGCTGCGCAGTCGATCCCTCGTTGCCAACGACGATTCGTTGGTGGCAGCGAGGATCCAATGCCCACGAACCAAGACGTAGTTGCGTCGCATGCGACGCTGCCCTCGATCGACGTGCGATCTCGCGCCGGTCGCGCCGAGGCGGTTGTGCTCGCGGACGCTGCGCTGTCGCGCGGCGACTTTGCGCAAGCGGAGCGGTTGTCTCGCCGCGTGCTGCAGTGCGATCCCGACCACGCCGATGCCTATGCGGCGCTGCAATGCGCGCTCGTCGAAGGTGGCAAGTTGGCGGAGGCGGTCGTCGTGGCCAACCGCACGCTCGAACGCTTTCGCGCACGTGCCACGGAGTCGACGCAGGCCTACATGCTGCACGTGCTGCAGCAGCGCGGTTTCGCGTTTAGCGGAGTGCTCGACATCGGCGCCTACGAGGGCGAGTTCTCCATCCTGGCGCGGCAGTTCTTCTCCGATGCTGCGGTGCTCATGGTCGAGCCGCAGCCGCAGAAGCGCGCAGGCCTCGATGCGCTGGCGACTGCGCTCGGCGGCGATGTGCGCGTCGAGAGCGTGTTGCTCGGTGACGAGGATTGCGATGGCCGTGCGTTCCATCAACTGCGCACGCCTTTTGGTTCGACGGGATCGTCGCTCTACGAGGAACTGAGCGACTACCCGCGCGATGTTCTCACGTTGCCGATGCGCAGGTTGGATTCGCTCGTGCGCTCGCACGAAGGTCGAGTGTTCGACCTCGTGAAGATCGACGTGCAAGGCGCGGAGTTGGATGTGCTGCGCGGCGCCAGCGAGATGCTCGGCACGGTGCAGGCGTTGTGCATCGAGTTGTCGCTGCACCCAGTCAACCGCGGCGCTCCGTTGCTGGCCGAGGTGGTTGCGACGTTGGACCAAATGGGCTTCGCGATGTGCGACGCCGTGCCGTTGCCGCGCGATGGCGGGCTACAGAAGCAGATCGACGCGGTGTTCGTTCGGAAGCAAGCACAGCGCTGAGGTCGCGGCTTGGCCGCGCGTTCTAGAACGCATGCTGCCTCGCGCATCAATCGATCGCGAACTCGACCACCGTGCGGTAGGTCCCGCGCACCGCGACTCCAGCGCGTCGCGCTGGCTCGAAGGTCCACTTCGACAGATGGTGCAGCGCTGCGTCGTCGAGCAAGCTGCTGCCGGATGACTTCTCGACGTGCGCCGCATCGACGCGGCCATCGGCGGCGATCTCGAGGATCACGGTCACTTCGCCTTCGATCCCGCTGCGGCGAGCTGCTCGCGGATACTCGGGCGGCGGGTTCTTGCCCGGCACTGGCGATGGCTGCACCAGCGCGCCGTCTGAAGACGGAGCGCTGCTGGCTTCGGCCGGCGGCTTTTGCTCCGACTCGGTCAGCTTCGGCTTCGCCGCCACGCGCGCAGACCAATCGGGTGTTGGAGCCTCGTCGTGTTGCGCCGCATGTTCGGCGAACTCAGCCTCTGCAAGTTGCTGTGCATCCGGCACGGGCTCGTATTCGGGCAGGACGGGATCGATGAGCGCCGTCTTGGGGGGTGGCGGAGGTTCGGCGTGCACCGGTGGCGGCGGCGTTTCCGCCGGCGGCTCGATGGGTTCGAAATGTTCGCGCCACAGCGATGACATCGCGGGCACTGCGGTCGATCCGGCCCATGAGGACTCTGGCGCCACTCCCATGCCGAGCAAGACGACGGCGCCGACCAGCGCCGTGTGCAGCGAGATGGACGCCGCCCAGGACCGCGGCGCGGTCGGAGGGTTCGGTCGGCGTTCGTCACGGGCGCGGCTCACGGGTCGCGGATCATGCGACGAGCCTCGAGGAACGCCAAGGGTGGCGCCGTTCGGCGGAGCGCAGCGTACGAATCTACGACGATGCGGACGTTCGCCTCAGTTCGGGAGGCCTTCTGTGCCGAAAGAAGCGCATCTCATGAAGATCGCACTGTCATCGGCGCTTCCCCCCTGGACGACCCCAGTCAGCGCGCACGCGAGCTCGTTGCTTGCGGCGCTACAGGAGAACGGAACAGCGCACGCGCTCGTCGACACTCCGTGGCGCATCCGGCCCGGCCTTGTCGCTCGTGACCACCTGCACTCGCTCTGCGATCTTCCGACGTTGCTCGATGCCAACACGGTGGACATGCCGGTCTACATGGTTGGTGACGACGCGTTGCACCTGCACCAACTGCGTTACGTGCAGACGGTGCCTGGCGTGTTGGTGCTGCCTTCGCTGCGACTCGAAACGCTGAGAACGTGTCTGCATGCGAAGGTCTCTGGTCGCGATCTCTCGTTCTTCCCGAGCTACGACGCGGGCCGCGATCTCGCAGCGCAACTCGCCGAGGCAAGCCTCGCCGTCATCGTTGCGAGCGAGAGCGACTGCCGCGCGCTGAAGCAACTTGCGCCGAAGGCCAGCGTGCATGTCGTGCCCTCGATTGGGACGGATGCATTCGAAGCTCGCGATGCTGCGCGCGAAATCCGCCGCATCACGAATGCTCTTGTGCGCCGCGCCTCGAAGCAGATCGACGCGCAGCAGTGGCCTTCGGTCACCGCGCTCGTCATCGGCTACAACAGCAAGGACATCGTTGGTCCGTGCCTGCAGACGCTGCTCGACCAGGACTATCCCAACCTCGAAGTCGTCGTCGTCGACAACGCGAGCAAGGACGGCACCGCGGACTTCATCCGCACGAACTTCCCGCAGATCAAGCTGA
>CAIYFF010000556.1 GCA_903925435.1 uncultured Planctomycetota bacterium
AAGGTCTAGCCCAGTGCGGCGGCACGCGCGACGCAGCACGCGCATCAATTCGGGCGCGGCCATGTAGGCGTGCAGCACGCCGCGAACGGGCGCTGCAGGAATGTCCTCGAGGTCCTCGTCGGCGAGCTTGGGCGCGCCGTCGAGTCCGCTAGCTGCCTTTTCGCCCGCGCCGCCGGCTTGGCCAGCAGCGCTGGCATGCGCAACGTCATCGAGCGGAGCCTTGTTCCACGCTTCCGCGCTCGCGCGATCGACGACAAACCACATCGAACGCTCGGGTTGCCCTTCGATCTTGCTCTTGAGGCGGCACGCAATGAGCTGGCCTTGCGGCAGCAGCGCCGCAGGATCGTCGTTCTCCGACAGCACCGCGTGGTCTTGCAGGCGGATGTCGACGTTTTGCACTTCGGCGCGCAGCGCGGCGCTGAGGCCAGAGCACAGCACGTTTGCGAGTTCGCCAAACGCTTCCTTGTCCTCGCCTTCGAGCTTGCCGGTCTTCTGCCGCTGCTCGATCACGTTCTCGGGCGTGAGCATCAACAGCCCCGCCATCGCGCACGCGTCGGCGACTTCGATGAGCGTGCAGAACTGCTTGCCCGCGTAGTCCTTGTCGAGCGCGCCATGAACGACCGCGACGTTGGCCCCGAGCGCCGAGTGCACGTCCGCCGCGTCGCCGATGACGACCTCGATGGGCTGTGCCTGCAGCGTCTTGCCGATCAGCGACGCGACCGTCTCGCGGACCGATTCCGCGAGCTTCGCGAACAGCCGTCGCAAGTCCTTGCCGGTGCCCTGATGGAGGATCGTCGTGCTCATGTCGCGCGCTGGTTCGCGTCTAGTCTGCGTCGCCGTCGCCGCTGCCGACTGGCGGGCACACGGTTGCTGACGCCGTCGACCTCGCGGTCTGCAGGACCTGATGCGCGTCCTTCTTGGATACGAACGCGCATTCCACGGCGATGAGATCGAATGGCGCGGACTGCGATGGCAGCGCCGACACCGGCACGAACAGGCCGTCATCGCGCATGCGGCTCATGCCGCCTTGCTGCAGGATCTTGTGCGTCGTCGCCGACTCGTCGATGCGAACGGTGTGTTTGCCCACGGGGCCCCTTTCGCCGGGTCCATGGCAGACCTTCGGCGCGCCCTTGCTATCGGCTCAGGGCAGGCTCTGGGTTCAGCAGCTTTCCGGTCCGTGCGAGTTCTTGCGCCACAGCTTCGCGGATCTCGTCGATGTCGGTCGCAAACAGGCAGAGCCGCCGCAGCGATGCTGGGCTCGGAGCGTGCTCGCGCGCTGGCTGGCAATCGCCGATGCCAAGGCTCATTGCGATCTCGCCGGCCGCGTGCAGCAGCGCCGTGAGTTCGTCGTCGCCATCCGACGCGACGTCGTGGTGATCGCGCACCGCACGGCGCAGTTCGTTTGGCAAACCCCAGGCTTCGCACACCGCAGCGCTCGCGGCCGCGTGGTCGATGCCAAAGAGTCGCCGTTCGACGTCGCAAGCGTCGGCCACTGGGTTCATCAGTTCCTCGGCGGCTTGCTGCAGCAAGTGCGGCTCGACCACCTGAAGCAGCGCGATGCGCCCGATGTCGTGCAGGATGCCCGCCGTGAACGCCGCCGCCGGTTGTCCGTAGCCGCAGCGGTCTGCGAGCGCCTGGCATGCCGTCGCGCAGGCAAGCGTGTGTTGCCACAGCTGCTGCGGGTTGGCGTAGTCGTTGTCCGGCAAGTTGCGGAAGTACGAGCCCGTGCAGGTCACGAGCACGAGCTTCACCAAGTTGCGCGCGCCGATGTAGGCCACTGCTTCGGAGACCGATTGGACCTCCTTCTGCAGGCCAAACAGCGACGAGTTGCACAGCTTGAGGATGCGCCCCGTCAGCGATGGATCGGTGCGCACCACTGCGACCAGTTCGTCGAGCGAATAGTCCGGCTCGCGAACGATCGACAGCACGCGCGCTGCGACGTCAGGCAGCGGCGGCATCGACCGCAGCTGCCGCATGACTTGCACGAGGGTGCTCATGGATGGATGGCGAAGCGCCGTCCGCGTTGTGATCAGGCCGTCTGCAGCTGCACGCGATCGAGCTGCGCCTTGAGACGCGCCATCACGTTGCTGTGGATCTGGCACACGCGCGACTCCGTCAGCTCCATGATCTCGCCGATCTCGCGCATCGTGAGGCCTTCGTAGTAGTACATCAGGATGATCAAGCGTTCCTTCTTGGTCAGGTTGCGCGTGATCGTGTCCAGTGCGTCGCGCGACTGGATGGTCTCGACCGGGTTCTCGCACTTCTTGTCGGCGAGGATCTCGATCTTCTCCATCTCCTTGTCGTCGTCGCCGTCATCCCACTTCTCCGACAGCGAGAAGATCGTGCGGGCGCTCGCTTCGTTCTGGTGGTCCTGCAGCTCCTCCATCGTGAGCCCCAGTTCCTTCGCCAGTTCGGCCTGGTTGGGCAGACGGCCCAGCTGGCCTTCGAGCAGACGCGTCGCGCGCTCGAGCTTGTGCGCCTTGAGGCGGACGAGGCGCGGGACCCAGTCCTGCGAGCGGAGCTCGTCGAGGATCGAGCCGCGGATGCGCGTCGTGCAGTAGGTCTTGAACTTGATGCCGCGCGACAGGTCGAAGCCGTTGATCGCGTCCATCAGGCCGAACGTGCCCGCGCTCGTCAGGTCGTCGAGTTCGATCGACTTCGGCAGCGTCTGCAGCACGCGCTC
>CAIYFF010000557.1 GCA_903925435.1 uncultured Planctomycetota bacterium
AGCGAAGAAGGCAATTGGGAAGGCCGCAACGTGCTGCACATGGCGCGCGACCTCGACTCCATCGCCAGCGCACTCGGCAAGCCGTCCGACGATGTCCGCGTGCGCATCGAGCGCTGTCGCGAGCGGTTGCTCGAGGCGCGAGGGCGTCGCGTTCGACCCGCAACGGATGACAAGATCCTGGCGTCGTGGAACGGCATGGCGATCGAAGCGATGGCGCGCGCGTGGCAAGTCACGGGCGATCGCAAGTGTCTCAACGCTGCACAGCGCGCCGCGTCGTTCGTGCTCTCGGAGATGGTCGTCGACGGACGGCTCGTGCGCACCTACTCGAACGGCCGTGCGCAGGGTCCCGCGTTCCTCGATGACTATGGCTTCATGGCGAGCGCGCTGCTCACGCTCTTCGAGGCCGACTCCGATCCTCGATGGCTAGTCGCCGCGCGCGATCTGTTGACCGTCTGCGTCCGTCGATTCTGCGACGAAGCCGATGGCGGCTTCTACTTCACGAGCGACGATCACGAAGCGTTGATCGCGCGCAGCAAGAACGTGACCGAGTCGAGCATCCCATCCGGTGGCGCGCGCGTGGCGAGCGCGTTGTTGCGCTGCGGACTGATGCTCGGCGACGAGGCGATGTATGCGCGCGGCGAGCGGTCTTTGAAGCGTCATGCGGACTTGTTGGCTGGGATGCCAGCGGCCGCTCCATCGCTCGTGATGGCTGCGGAGTTCGCGCTGTCGGACCCGCGCGAAGTGGTCATCGCCGGCGATCCGGAAGATCCTCGCACTCGCGCGTTGCTCGAAGCGGCATGGCGAGCGCCATCGCGCCGCACGGTGCTTGGCCTCGTGCACGACGGCAATCGCGCGCAGCTCGAAGCGCTGTCGCCGGTATTTGTCGGCAAGGCGCCGAAGGATGGAGTTCCTGCGGCTTTCGTATGCAGGCGCGGCGCATGCGAAGCTCCGGTTACGGATCCGAAGGAGCTCAAGCTGTGAGTGGTGCGCCCAACTTCCTCGACGTAGTGGAGGGGCGGACGCAGGTCCGGCGCATTGCCGAAGACGCGATGCACGTCGCGTTCCTTGCGCCGCGACCAGCGCGTCCGGGCCACGTGATCGTCGCCACGCGCGACGTCGTGGACTCCGTGTTCGATCTCGATCCAACTCGCCACGCGGCGCTGTGGGCCTTCGTGCACGAAGTCGGGCGCAGGATGCGCGAACGACTGCCTTGCGAGCGTGTTTGCGTCAGCGTGATCGGTTGGGTCGTGCGGCATGCGCACGTCCATCTCGTGCCCACCGACGCACCGGGGCAGGTGCCTGGCCTCGATGGCGAACCGCTCGTGGACGCGGCTGCGGATGCGATCGCCGACAGGTTGCGCGGCAAATGACGCGCTGCGCGAAGCCTTCAGCCGGCGCGGCGCGTGTTCTGGTCGAACACGGCCTCGTCGCGATCGGTGCGGAGGTAGTCCGCGAATGCGTCGAGGAACCGTTCGAGTTCGTCCAGGGTCTCGATCGGGGTCGTGCTGCGCGACGGACACGCGGCGATCTTGTCGGCCAGCGACTGGAATGCGGTGGTCGCGAGCAAGAACGCAGGGAAGTCGTCCGCGAGCTTGCCTTCCGCCAGTGCGGCGAGGCGTGGATGCCATTCGCGTTGTGCGAACGACAAACGTTGGCTCCACGCGCGGCGCGAAGCGAGGTCGAGATCGCGCGGGTCACGCGGCAAGACGCCTTTTGGATCCAATGGCAACTCCGTAGTTGGGTTGCTGATCGGCCCTTGACGCGGGATTCTTGAACCTCGATGGCATCCTTTGCTCCGTTCCAGGCTCGGCCACTGGTCGATGCAGACCGCGCGCATGCGCTCTCGCTCGCGCAGGAGGTTGGGTTGCATGGCGTCTACCTGCGCAATGACCTGTCCGCCGGCATCGGCGAAGCCATTGGTCTCCACGGGCAGGAAGACCTGCTGGGCTGCATCTGGTTCGGGCCGCGCGGCAACATGGTGGTGATCGAGCGCGAACCGCTCGATCCCTACCGAGTCGCCGAGGCGGTCGAGTCCGCGCAGTGGCCGTGGCGCATCGCGCTCGGTCCGGCTGCGGCGCTCAACCTGCTCGCCGATCGTTTGCCGGCGCCGCCGCTCGTCCTTCGCGATCAGGTCTACTACGGCTGTCGGCCAGAGGACGCGCAACCGCTGGACGGGTCCTTGGAGGTTCGACCAGCGCAGCGAGGGGATCGCGAACGGCTCGTCGATGCTGCGCTCGACTTGCATCACCTCGACCTCAACATCCGGCCGGATCGCGTGGACCGCAAGTGGCTGCGCGAAGCGGTGACGGCGCGTATCGCCGACGGCACATGCCTCGTGCTGGGACCTGTGGGCGGCTTCCACAGCAAGCTCGATCTCGGCAGTCGCGGGCCCGCTGGGCTCGTGATCGAAGGCGTCTACACGTTCCCCGAGGCGCGCGGAAAGTCGCATGCGGGAGCGCTCGTTGCCGCCGCAGCGCTCGCCTTCCGAGGGCCGATGGCTTGCTTGCATGTCAGCGCCAACAATGTGCCGGCGCGTCGGGCTTACGAGCGCGCAGGCTTGATGCAAGAACGTTCGTGTCGGCTGCTGCTGTGCAACT
>CAIYFF010000558.1 GCA_903925435.1 uncultured Planctomycetota bacterium
AGGCGAAGGCGCTCCTTGGGATCCGTTGCTTCTTCGACGCGCAGCGCGCCGCGCGAAGCGAACACTTCGCGCACTTCGATTGCTTCTTCGTGGAGCGCTTCTGCGTCGCCGTCGAGTTCGACGAGCAGCACCGCCGCAGCGTCCTCGGGATAGCCCGCCTTGTAGACCGACGCTTCGACGGCGCGGATCGTCGCTTGGTCGAGGATCTCCAGCGCTGCGGGCACGAGCCCCTTGCCCACGATGTCGGACACTGCGCGGCATGCGCTCGTCATGTCGCCAAACGACGCGAGCAACGTGCGCACCGCGGGCTGGTCCGTCGACAGGCGCACGCGGATCTCGGTGCAGATGCCAAACGTCCCTTCAGAACCGCAGAACACGCCGAGCAGATCGAACCCGTGCGGCGGTCGCGGACTCGCGTCGCCGCCGAGTTCTGCGATCTCGCCGTCGGGCAGCACCACGGTCGCGCCGAGCAAGTGGTCGACCGTCATGCCGTATTTGAAGCAGTGCGGCCCGCCGCTGTTCTCCGCGACGTTGCCGCCGATCGTGCACACCGACTGGCTCGATGGGTCCGGCGCGTAGTGCAACGCGAGATGCTTGACGTGCGTCGTGAGGTCGAGGTTGACGACGCCCGGTTGCACGACTGCGCTGCGGTCGATCGGGTCGACTTCGAGCACCTTGCGCATGCGCGCGAGTTCGACGACGACCGCCGGCGACACCGGCGTCGGCCCGCCCGAGAGGCACGTTCCTGCGCCGCGCGGAACGAACGGAATGCGATGCCGATGCAGGATGCGCAACACGCTCTGCACTTCTGCAGTCGACTCCGGGAACACGACCGCGAGCGGCGGATGGCGATGGATCGTGAAGCCATCGCACTCATAGGCGAGCAACGCGTCGCGCTTCGTGATGGCGCGAGCGGGGCCGAGCAGCGCTTCGAGCTCGCGGAGTGCGGTCGTCATGGGGGCGAGGAGCATAGTGCGATGCGGCTGCCGCGCCGACATCGTGGCGATCGCGCAAAAGCCCGATGGCTTCCGTCTCAGGGTGGGACCGTGCGCGGCGATGCTCAAGGCGCGCAGCCATCGGCGTTTCCCACACAACGCGTTGCGTGCGGCGCTCGCACCGTTCACGCCTTCCTTCGCGACGCATTGCGCAGAGCTACCCTCCGTTGCGGTCTTCGCATGTGCGAGCCGCACAACCTGCGTCCTCTGCGCTCACCCGCGCTGACGCAACTGGAGCCTCACAATGTCTGCACGCACTCTCGCCGCCTCTGTCTTCCTGTCTGCCGGCCTCGCGCTTGCGCAAGGCCCCTCGACGGTCCTCATCGACTCGAACGCGCACGGTTGTGCCCATCAAGGCGCGACGTTGCCAAACGGCCAGACGGCCGCGGCCTCGGTGCGCTTCGACTACGATGCGGCGACCGCGATCCTGCAGGTGACCGTCAAGAACCTGCTCGCCGCCGGAAGCCCTGCGACGACGCCGGTGATCGACGAGGTCTTCTTCAATGCTCCCGCCGAGGCCGTGTCGAGCGCGACGCTGATCTCGCAGTCCGCCGCGGGCACGGTGCAACCCAACTTCCGCCTCGACTTCGACGATGACTCGGAGTCGGCGCCGGTTCTGATCTCGTCGAGCTGCTTCGGTGAGTTCAACTTCTGCCTGGTGGCCCAGTCCAACGGAAGCGGCGTCGCGAGCGCGCAAGCCACGCAAACGTGCGAGCTCGGCAGCGGTCCCTTCCTGCTCGAGCCGACCTTCCGCATCCACCTGCAAGGACCTGGCGTGCACGGCCTCGACTCCTCGTCGTTCGCCGCCGCAGCATCGCGCTCGTGGTCGCATCGCCGCGTCAACATCGCCGCGACGTTCACGGACGGGAACTGCTCGCAGCGCGCAACGGTCGCCAACGGCCACGAGTGCAACACCGCAGTGTTCTTGCGCGGCACGCCGCGCATCGGTGACGCGGTGCAACTCTGCGTCGCGGGCAACAACCAGTGCCGCTCCTTCATCGGAGTGAGCGCCACGCCTGGTCCCGAGCTGTTCAAGGACTACATCCTGCCGATCGGCACGCCGGTCCTGTTCACCTTCGACTTCGGCTACTTCCCGCAGAACGCGCACGAGTTCCAGCTGCCGCTGCAGATCCCGATGGACTGGGGCATCATCGGCCTCGAGCTCCACTGGACGAGCCTGACGCACGCCTACGAAGTGTTCTCGGACTTCCGCTTCGCGCCGGCCTACACGATGACGATCACCGGGATCTGATCGACAGCCGCTGGCTGATTCGCACATGCACGAGCCGCGGCAACGCGGCTCGCTTCGTTTTGTGAGGACGAGTTCCGCGCGCGGACTTCAGCGCGCGATGGGTTGGCTGTCGGTCGCTGCGTCGTTCTGCCACGCGGGCTCACCGGCGAGGCTCTGCGCCGTCTGCTCGACTTGCGCGAGCACGCGCAGCAGGTTGCCGCCGAGCACCTTCTTGACCGTGTCCTCGCTCTGGCCCGCGGCCAGCAGCTCGTAGGTGATGCGCGGCAAGAACGTCACGTCGTCGATGCCTTGAGGCACGCACGGCACGCCGTCGAAGTCGCTGCCGAGGCCGACGTGGTCCGGTCCCGCGATCTCGATCGCGCGCAGGATGTGTTGCATGAGCGTCGCCATCGTCGGCCGCTCCGGCGCAGGGAAGCGTTCGTCCAGCTTCTTCAGC
>CAIYFF010000559.1 GCA_903925435.1 uncultured Planctomycetota bacterium
TCCGGCGAGGACGAGAGGTGGCCTTCCGAAGTGGCCGTGCCCGAGTTGGTCAGCGCACGCTGCGCTCCGCCTGGCGTGGTCGGCATCGGGATCGAGCGGACCAGCGTTCCGGTCGGCGTGTATTCGTCGACGAACGTTGCCGTGGCGCCGTTGGTGAGCGCAGCGGCGCCCGTGCCGACGCGCACGACGAGGATGTTGCCGGGGACAACGGGCGTTTGGGCGGACAGGATCGAGGCGATCGCGAGCGGCGCGATCACAGAGCGAGCGAAGGTCAACATGGTGTTCCTCAAAGAGTTCGAGATTGCGGTGCTTGAGGATGGTCGACGGTTCCGCGAAGGATGACGCGGGCGTCGCGTGAAAGATCGATGCCATGTTCATTCGGGCGGAAATGGGAGGCTTTCCCGCGTTCACCGCTGCTGCGGCAAGGAATCGGAGACGAGCTCGGCAAGCTTCCGTTGTCGGGCTTCCACAGCGTTGCGGAGCGCGTTCGCGGGTCGAGCATGACGTTTCGAGCCACGCGCCATGACCCCGAATCGACTCGTCCACTCGCTATCAGTCCTGATCGTCAGCTCATGCGCCCTGAGCGCTGCGCTGCACATCCAAGGTCCGA
This sequence comes from uncultured Planctomycetota bacterium, assembly GCA_903925435.1. Lineage (GTDB taxonomy): Bacteria > Planctomycetota > UBA1135 > UBA1135 > UBA2386 > SXPK01. Next base: position 611 of record CAIYFF010000559.1, read on the forward strand.
TTCTGAGTCGATCCGTGCACGAGGCAACGGCCGCGTCCACGCGCGCTGCCGCTGCTGCGAGCGTTACTGCGTATGCCGAAGTCTGCTCTCGGATGTATGCGCGCAGCGCGGATTCTGCAGAGCAAATGGAGCGCTGTGTCGGCGCATTCTGCGAACAGCCAGACGAGGCCAATCTCGCGCGCGCGAAGGAAGCATGGAAGCAAGCGCGCCGCGCCTATTGCCGAACCGAGGCGTTGCGCTTCTACGGCGGCCCGATCGACGACGTGGAGCCGTTGCTCAACGCGTGGCCGATCGACGAGGCCTACATCGACTGTGTCGATGGCCGGCCAGCGTGCGGCATCGTGCACGACGTTGCGCAGTTCCCTCGCATTCAGGAGACCGTGCTGGCGCTTGCCAATGAACGCGGCGGCGAAGCCAACGTCAGCGTCGGTTGGCACGCGATCGAGTTCTTGCTGTGGGGCCAGGATCGAAGCGCGACGGAGCCAGGGCAGCGGCCGGCGTCGGATTTCGTCGATGGCAAAGCTGAGCATGCGTCGCGCCGCCGCGAATACCTGCGCACGGTGACGAGCCTCCTTGCACGCCAGTTGCGCGAACTCCAGCGCGCATGGGCCAAGGATGCGGACAACTACCGGGCCGCGTTCGAGCGCGATCCGAACGCGCTGCGCAAGGCGATGACCGGAGCGCTGGTGTTCACTGCGTTCGAACTCGGCGGCGAGAGACTGACCGTCGCCTACGACACGCAAGACCAGGAGCAGGAGCATTCGTGCTTCAGCGACACCAGTTGTTCTGACCTCGTCGAAGGCCACGCGGGCCTCGTTGCGCTGCTGCGCGGCACGCTGGATGGCGAGCGCGTGGGCCCAGGGTTGATCACAGCGATTGCGGCCGCAGACGCAGAGTGCGCTGCGATGCTCGAACGGCGCCTCGACGCCGCGGCCGCCGCGATTGCGGCGATCCCGCACCCGTTCGACCAGGCGATCCTCGGCAAAGACGATGCACCTGGGCGCGTGGCGTTGCGAGCTGCGATCGAGGCGCTCGAGGCGCAAGCGGAGGCGCTCGCATTCGCGGGCAATCTACTCGGCTACGAATTGCCCGTGAGACCGGGGAACTGACATGCGCAACACCGCGACACGTCTGCTTGCGAGCGTCGCGCTCGGCAATGCCGCTCTGGTCGCGCAAGCCGCGCACATGGTCGCGGACGCGACGGCCAACGCATTCGGCAACCCGTCGCCGCTGCTGGGCGCGGCGGACCGTCGCGCATTCCAGGTGGGGAACTCGTTGTTCAAAGCCAACTGGGTCGAGGCAGGAGCAAGCGCATCGGGGCTCGATGGACTCGGTCCGCTGTTCAATGCGCGGTCGTGCAGCAGTTGTCATTTGCGAGACGGCAGGAGTCGTCCGCCCGAGCCTCAGGAGCGCGAACGGCACGGCTTGCTGCTCCGCATCGGCGTGCACGCGGAAGATGGGGCAGACGCTCCACACCCTGCCTACGGCGGTCAGGTGCAAGACGACGCGCAGCGCGGCGCCAAGGCCGAAGCGCGCGTCGAGATCCGCTATGAGAGCAGGAAGGGCGCATATGGCGACGGCGCGGAGTTCGAGCTGCTGGCCCCGAGCTATGCGCTGTCCCAGCTCGCCTATGGCGAACTCGGCGATCGCGCAGCGCTCGGTCCGCGCGTGGCGCAACATCTCGTCGGACTCGGCTTGCTGGAGTCGATCTCCGATGAGCGGCTCATCGAGCTGGCGGACGAGCGCGATACGGATCGCGATGGCATCTCCGGTCGTGCGCATCGAGTCACGTCTGCGGTGACCGGCAACCTGACGATCGGCCGATTTGGTTGGAAGGCGACGCAGCCGACGGTTCTCGAGCAGGTGGCTGCTGCGTTCGTCAACGACATCGGCATCACGTCGCCGATCTTCCCGGCGGAGACGCTGACGACAGCGCAGAGCACGCTCGCAGCGGATCAGCCAGAGCCCGAGATCGACGCCAAGAAGCTCGATCGCGTCGCGTTCTATTCGCGCGCAATCGCGGTGCCGGCGCCGCGCAACCTGGCTGACGCGCAAGTCGTGCAGGGCAGGAGCCTGTTCACCGAGTTCGGCTGCGCGGCGTGCCACGTCCCATCGCACGTGACCGGCGATGTCGCGTTCCATCCAGCGTTCGCGCGCATTGCGATCGAGCCGTACACCGACTTGCTGCTGCATGACATGGGCGAAGGCCTCGCCGATGGCAAGCGCGACGGCGACGCAACGCCATCCGAATGGCGCACACCGCCGTTGTGGGGGATTGGCCTCATCGAGACCGTGAATGGCCACCAGCGCCTGCTTCACGACGGCCGCGCGCGCGGACTCGCCGAAGCCGTGCTGTGGCATGGTGGCGAGGGCGAGCGAGCGAAGGAGCGATTCCGCCTCGCTCCGGTGGTGCAGCGCGAGGCGTTGCTCGCGTTCTTGCGCTCGCTCTGACCGCAGCCGGAAGACGCGTCAGCGCGGCTTCGCCGCAGCAGGGCGCTGCTCGATCACGAGCTCCTTCGACAGCATCTCGCCGTCGCGGAAGAACTCGAGCTTGGCCTTGTGGCCGATGCCTGCCAGATACAGCGCGCGTTGGAACTCGACCGGCGCCGTGATTTCCTTGCCGTCGAATCGCACGAGGAAGTCGCCTGGCTTCACTCCCGCAGCTTCTGCAGGACTCGGCGAGAAGATGCTCTCGATGAGGATGCCGCCGGTCTTCGGCTTGTTCATCTTCTGGAACGCCTCGAAGCCCTTCGCCTTCGCGATCTCCGCGCGGCTCATCACCGCGAAGCCGAACCATGGAGACTTGAAGCTGCGCGTCTCGCGGATCGATTCGTAGAGCCCGGTGAAGATCTTGCTCGGCAGGGCATAGGAGCACTCGTCCTGAAGGCTGCTGCCTTCGACACCGAGCGACGGATCGACTTCGAGCGGGATCGTGATGCCGATCAGCTCGCCGCGCAGGTTGACGAGCGGGCCGCCGTAGCCCTGCTGCGGAACGCGCAGCGACGTCTGCATGTAGGCGGAGATCAGGAGCTCTTGGTAGCAATCGCGCGCAGGCTTGGCTGCGAGCACTCCCGTGCCCACGAACTTCTGCGGACCAGCAGGGTCGCCGAAGCCGAGCGTCCATTCGCCGGGCTCCACCGCGTCGCTGTCGCCGATCTTCAACGTGCGGCCCTTGATCTCGAACCAGTTGAGGAACACGACGCCGTGCAGCACGGCGAGATTGAGCGTCGGCTCGACGCCGACGATCTCGGCGATCGCGCGCGCGCCGTCTTGGGCCTCGATGTCGACAAGGTCGACGAGCGAGCCATCGGGCAGCTTCAGCGGTTGCAGCGCGGTGAGCACGTCGCCGTCCTCGCTCGCAAAGAACCCCGAGCCCGCGCTCACGAGCTGGTAACCCTCGTAGTCCACCGTGCGCGCCTCGAGCGCGACCCAGCCCTTGGGGGCGGGCGCTCGCGAGGCTCCCTGGTCGCCGGACTTCTTCACGTAGCCGCGCACCGTGACCACGCTCGGCATCACGGACTTGGTGATCTGCGCGAACTCGCGTTGGAGTTCGAA
>CAIYFF010000560.1 GCA_903925435.1 uncultured Planctomycetota bacterium
CATGAGCAAGGACGCGGCTCGCCGCTACGAGAAGGGCGGCAGTTGGCGCTACGAGATCCTGGCGCCGGGCTTCAAGTACAACATGACGGATGTCGCGTCGGCCATCGGTCGCGTGCAACTGCGCCGCATGGAGGCATTCCAACGGCGGCGTGAAGAGATCGTGGCGCGCTACGACGCGGCGTTCTCCCAGATGCCGGAGCTACAGCCGCCGACCGTTCGCGAGGATGTCGAGAGCGCGCATCACCTCTATGTGCTGCGGCTCGTGCAGGAGCGCTTGAACATCACGCGCGACGATTTCGTGCGCGCGCTCGCAGACTTCGGCGTCACGGCGTCGGTGCACTTCATCCCGATCCACGTGCATCCGTTCTACCGCGACACGTATGGCTACCGGCCAGACGACTTCCCGGTCGCGTGGAACGCATTCCAACGCATGTTCTCGCTCCCGCTCTACTCGCGGATGGCGGACGCGGACGTCGACCACGTGATCGCTGCGGTCGAGCATCTCGTGCGCAGCCATCGCCGTTGAGGCTGCAGCGCGGTGGCGCCACGGCGCAACCGCGCGCCCTCCTGCAGCGCGAGCAGCAGCCATAGCGGGCGTTGGTGGAAGATCTCGTGCGTCTGCGCAAGCGTTGCGCACGCGATCAGCGCTGCGATCGGGACGACCGCGCTGCGATCGCGGATCGGAGCGCCGTTGCGCGCGATGGAAACCGCAGATGCGAATGCCACCAGCGCGAACGCGATCAACGCGAGGAAGCCGATGGCGCCTCGTTCGACCGCGAAGGACAGCGCGTCGTTGTGCATGCCAAAGCCCGCGACGTCCTTGAAGCGATCCGGGCCGATGCCGAGCGGCAAGAACTGCTCCTGCAGCAGTTCCACTCCGCGAGTCCACAAGTGCATGCGCGATTGCGCCGAGCCTTCGCCTCGACCCGTGAGCACGTAGTCGACGCGCTGGGCAAAGCCCTCGTCGAGAGTCGTTGCGATCACCGCCAGCGCTGCAGTCGCAGCGGCGGCTCCGAGGATGCTGCCGGCGATCCGCGCGAATGCGCGTCCATCGCGCTGCACGACGAGAACGGCGATCGTTCCAGCGAAGGTGCCAGCGGTGAGCGCGAGCACTGCGCCCATCGAACCGGTGCCCAGCATCGAGAGCAGCAAGACGAATGCGCAAACCGCCGTGACGAGTGGGCGCAACCGAAGCATCGCCACAGGCGCGATCGCGGAGAGCTGGAAGAACGCTGCGGAGTTGCAGTTCTCGAACAGGCCGGACGGACGGAATGGATCGAGCGAGCCGAGGCTGCCGAGCGCTGAGCTCATCGAGGCCTGCGCATCAGGGCGCACGAACTGCACCAGGATCAGCAATCCGTTGCCGAGTCCGGCGATTGCCCAACTCCACAACATCGCGCGCCGTTCGCGTTCGCTGGCCATCGCGAGCGTGAGTGCGAGCGTCGCAAAGAACGCGTAGAGCCAGCACTCAGTCGCGACTGCGACCGCGCCGCCGATGGGGTCTGCGGACATCGCTGCTGCCGCGAGCGATGCTGCGCCGATCCAGGCGAATGGGCCGAACAGCGGCAGTTGCGGCGCAGCGCGTGCGGTGGCGATGCGCATCCATGCAAACGGCAACCACAGCAGGCCAATGAGGTCGGGTGGCTGCAGGTTGCCGGGCAGCTTCAGGCATTGAACCGGCTGCAGGAGTAGGGCCGCGCACGCGAGCGCAGTAGCGAGCAGGTGCATGGTCTTCCTTGTGCGCGCATCGTCGTGGTTGGGTTCTGGAACGCCATGGGCCCTAGTTCCGATGTCGCGGCGGATGCTGCGTGGTAGGTAGGTAGCCAATGAGCAGCGAGTCGGCGGTGGCGCAGAGCCGTGGATGGATCACATGGTCCTCGCTCGGGCTCGGAGTCACCGGCATCGGCCAGTTCGCATTGCTGGCCGCGCTCGCGCGCATGCTCGGTCCGAGCGACTTCGGCGTCGTCACGGCGGTGCTCGTCGTGATCGGCGCCGGCCGTGTCGTGCATGCGAGCATCGGCCCTGCGCTCGTGCAGCGTGCCGAACTGCGCGAGGACCACATTCGTGCAGCCTTGTTGCTCGCGTGCGCAACGGCCGTCGCGATGACGGCTTTGGTGTTCTGGATTGCGCCAGGTGCCGCGTGGTTCTTTCGCGACGAGGCGCTGACGCCCGTGCTGCGAGCGATGTCGCTGCTCTACGTGACGCAGATGCTCGGCATCGTCCCCGAAGCGCTGTTGCAGCGTGACATGCGACTCAAGGAGCTCGCGATCGCGGAGACGCTTTCTGTCGTCGTCGGTCTCTTGCCCGTCGGCATCGCGCTCGCGGCCTCCGGCAGCGGCGCGTATGCGCTGGTCGGCGCCAACCTCGCCCAGGCTGCGGTCAAATGCGCGGCATTCGTGTGGCAACGACCGCAGTCGTTGTCGATGCGCACGACGCGTGGCGCGCTGCGTGACGTCAGTCTCTATTCGTCCGGCGTGCTGGCTGCCGGGCTGTTCAACTACGCCGCATCGCAGGGCGACAACGCAGTCGTCGGGCGTTCGATGTCGGCGGCTGCGCTCGGCATCTACGGCCGCGCCTACCAGTTGATGTCGATGCCCGCGATGTTTCTTGGCGAAGTCGTGGATCGCATCGTGTTCCCGCTGCTGTCGCGCGTGCAGGACGATCGCGAACGGTTGCGCGCTGCATACGCGCGCGGCGTGTCGCTGTGTGCATGCGTGATGGCGCCTGCTGCCGCGGTCAGCATCGCGCTCGCAGACGAGATCACGTTGGTGGCGCTGGGCCCGGGATGGAGCGACGTGGCTCCGACGTTCGCTGCCTTGTGCTGCGGACTCGTGTTCCGCGCGGGCTACAAGCTCAGCGACATGCTCGCGCGCGCGACGGGCACGGTCTATGCGCGCGCGTGGCGGCAGGCGGTCTTTGCCGCGTTGTTGCTGCTCGGCGCTTTGGTCGGCAGCGAGAAGGGAACCATCGGAGTTGCGGTCGGCGTCGTGCTGGCGTTGTTCTGCAATTACGTGCTGATGGCCTGGCTCAGCCTGTCGACCACGGGCATGCGCTGGCGCGAGTTCGCTTCGTTGCACGTGCGCGGCCTCTTGCTTGCTGCGTTGTTCGGCGTCAGCGCTGCTGCGTCGGCTGCTTGGTTGCGCTCGATCGGAGCTAGCAGCATCGTCGTGTTGCTGTTGGCGACGACCGCTTCGTGCTGCGTGTTCTTGGCGGTCGCGATCGCGTCGCCCTCACGCGTGTTGGGGGCGGACGGCGTGTGGCTGTGGCAGACGATCGCAGGCCGATCCAGCGATTCTCAAAGCGCTGCTGCCTGAACGCCCTATCGCGGCGCCAATGCGCCACGCCAACCGCCGCGCGTGGCGCCCGGCCATGGCCTCGCTGCGAGAGGCACGCCGTCGCCATCGGCGAGGCCGCCCCGTCGCGGATGCAGGTTCGCGTCGAGTTGTGGATCGCCTTCCGCTCCGTTTGCTTCCCATCCGGGCGTGTAGTGCGCGCGTGCCGCTGTGGCGTGGGAGGAGATCGCGAATGCGTTCCAACTCGCGAAGTCGGCGATCACGGCGTTGTTGTCGCACTGCCGCATGAGTGGAGTCGTCGCGGATGCGCCAAACCTCGCCCACACGTTGCCGTCGAACACCTGGGATCCATCATGGACGCGTGCGTGTCGCAACATGCATTGGTCACCGTGCAGCACGAAGACGTTGTCGATCACTTCGTGCGGTCGGCTCGGGTCGACCGGCGCAAAGCGATACGCGATGCCGATCCCGTCGCCATCGACGTCGACTCCTGCAACGACGGTGTTGCGATAGACCTTCCATGGGTCGGGTCCATTGATGTTGCTGGTGTCGTGCAGGTTGAACGGCCTTCCTGTCGCCATGCCATCGCTTAGCGGCCCGCGCCACGATGTCGGCAACGTGCCAGTGGGATCCGCGCGGCCGTAGAACGCCGTTGCGCGCGTGTCGATCACGTTGTGGTGGATCCACTTCGTGCCGGCATCTGCTGCTTGCGGCGCGATGTGTCCGTTCCAGGAGATCGCGGAGCAGCACGACAGAATCTGGTTGTCGTGCACGTCGACATGGTGCGCGTTGGACGCAATCTCGATCGCATCGTCGCGCATGCCGACGAACGAAGTGTTGGCGATCTCGAGCGACGAGACCGCCGCTAGGGTGTCGATGCCGTCGAAGCAGTCTTGCAGCGTGCACGCGTCGATCGTCACGCGCGCGATTGCTCCCTCGAGTTGGAATGCCGCTCCTTGCATCAGATTGGCAGGCGGACCAATGGAGGGTTCCTTGACGTCGCTTCGCGCGACCCATGGCGGAAACCTGCCGTCGCTTCGAATCTGACCGAAGGAAAGGTCGTGGTGGCCGCCGCGCGCGAGCACGGCGTAGCGTCCGGCCTCGAGGTCGCAGTCCTGCGCCGTGATGTTGGCTGTGCCATTCGCCAATTCGATTCCATACTCGGCTCCGCCGATGTCGATGCCGCGCACATCGACGTGGTGGCTGCCGGGCGCAAGTCGCAGCGCTGCGCCGGCGGCGTAGATGCGCAGCGACAACTTGCGCGGGTCCTCGTTGCGCGGGTGCGCTTGTCGTGTCGCTGTTTGGACTCGCGACGGCTGCATGCGCGCATAGATCACGCCAGTTGTCGCGTCGTAGAACAGGCCTGGGCCGCAGTAGTAGATCCCGCTCGGATCGAAGTTCTCGTTCTGCGAAGTGAGCGCTGCATAGCTCGCATAGGGCACGAGCGCTCGGCCGCTGTCGTCTTTGGGCAAGCGGCCGTAGACGACGCCGAGCCCTGGGATCGGTTGTGAAGAACGCCAAACGGAGCGCAGTGGATCGTGCGGGATCCAGGCGCGTTCCGGCGCGTCCTCAAAGCCAGGCAGCGCTGCGTCGATCGTCGCTCGCTCGCCGAATGCGCTTCGAATCTGGATCGGCAACTTCTCGTCGCCGCGCAGCGCGACATCGAGTCCGCGTTCGCGATAGACGCCGCCCGCGATCCACAGCGTCGATCCGGCTCGAAGTTGCGTAAGCGCGTGACGCAGTGTTCGCCATGGCTGCGCGGCAGTGCCCGGGTTTGCGTCGTTGCCGCGGAGGGACACGTAGTGCGAGGCCTTTTGCGGCGCGATGTTGGACGACAGCGCCGACATGGAATCGCGTTCGCAGCATGCGGTGGCGAACAGCAAAGAGACGGTGGCGAATGCGAGGGGATGCAGCGGCATGAACTTGCGCCGCAGCGCGTGTTGCGCCGCGTCATGGTTGGGTAGGCGCAACCAGGGTATGGACCCGATGCGTTGCGCCGCGGCTCGCCGTTCTGCGTAGAAGTGTTGTCCCTTAGCCCCAGCGCTGCGGTCGATCGCGACCATCGGTGGCAGCGTCGAGAGCAAACCGCGGCTGCTGCGCACTCGTTCGCACCGCTTCGTGCGGACGCGCGCTCGCCGGTGCGCCCGTAGGTTGCTTGCATGCTCACGGACACCAAGAAGCGCGTGCTGATTCTCGCCGCGCATCCCGACGACGAGATCCTCGGTTGCGGCGGCACGGCGGCGCTGCACGTTCGCCGCGGCGACCAGGTGACATCGGTGGTGGCGTGCGAGGGACAGTCGCATCGCTACCGCGGTCGCGACATCGCGATGGAGGAGCACACGCGCGCGGCGGCAAAGGCGCTCGGCGTGCAGGACGTGCGCATGCTCGCGATGCCCGATCAGCGGCTCGACACGATGACGCTGACCGAGATCGTGACGCCGATCGAGGTGATCGTGCGCGAGATCCAGCCGCACATCGTCTACTGCCAGTGGGGCGGCGACGTGAACCGCGATCACCACTTGCTGTTCGAGGCGATCCTCGTCGCCACGCGTCCGACCGAGCCGTGCATCGAGGCGGTGTATGCGTTCGACACCGCGAGCAGCACGGAGTGGGCGTATCCGCGTCGCTTCGTCCCGGACACTTGGATCGACGTCAGCGAGACGTTGCCGCAGAAGCTCGATGCGATGCGCTGCTACGAGACGGAGTTGCGCGACTATCCGCATCCTCGTTCGTTGCGCGCGCTGGAGCACCGTGCGCGCGCATGGGGAAACCAGTGCCTGATGGATGCCGCGGAGGTGTTCATGACGATCCGTCGCACGCTGCGTCATGGATTGGTGGGGTGATCCACCGCGCATTCGCCTGCGCGCATCGGCTACGAGCGATCGGATTGTTGTCTGGCGAAGCGGCCCGTTGCGTCCTACTCTTCTCGGCCCCCGGGGCATTCGTTCCAGTCGCCGCAGTCCGGGTGCGCAGATTCCCCTTCGACTGGGTGGACCGCCTTGGCGGGCTGCGCTGAAGCCGTCGTTCTGTGGCTCTTGTCGAGCCGTGAACGGATACGGCATCGGATCGTCGCGCATTCGCGTCGTCCCAGTGCGCCCGCAGTCTTGGCGCTCCGATGGAGTTGGCTCATGCAGAAGCGTTTGTTTGTCGGCAATCTCTCTTTTGACACCACGGAAACGTCGTTGCGTTCGCACTTCGAGGACGGCGGCCGCAAGGTGTCGACGTGCCAGTTGATGGTCGACCGCGACACGGGCCGTTCGCGCGGCTTCGCGTTCGTGGAGATGGAGAGCGAGCAGGATGCTGCCGGCGCGATCAAGTCGCTCGACGGCACGCAGTTCGAAGGTCGTGCGATCAAGGTCAACGAGGCGATGGCGCGCAACGCGCGTGGCAACGGAGCCGGCCAGCGTTGAGCGCTTGTCGCCGATCGAACTGCTTGGCGCGCGCGCGCCTTGGGAGGGCCTGATGGCACGCAAGGGATCTCCCCAGACGTTCGAGAAACGCGCACGCGAGCGCGACAAGCAGGCGAAGCGTCAAGCCAAGCAAGCGGACCGCGTCGCGAAGAGCGTCGCTCGGCAGCAGCAGCGTCACGAAGACCTTGTGGCGTCCTACGGCGTCCGTCCGAGTGCGCCGCGCCCCCCGGCGCCGGCTGTGCCCACGGTCCCAGTTCCCTCGCCGATTGCGGTCGTCGCAGTCGTTGCGCCAGCGGTGCCGCCCGCAACACCCGCCCCAGTCGTCGCCCCCAAGGCGCCGTGACGTAGGCAGAGCGCCGTTGGCATCGGAGCCTGCGCATCGCTGCGCAGGCTGCCGCAACGACGTGCGCTCGCGGCTTGTCCCCGCCCTCCGTCACTGCCGAAAGGGTGCTAGTGACCCGGCCAGAAGAACTCGCGATCGTGTTCAGCGGAGGCGGCGCTTCTGCTGCCTACCAGGTTGGGTTCTTGTGGCACATCGCGGAGCGCTACCCCAACCTGCGCGCCCGCATCCTCACGGGCGTGTCCGCAGGAGCCGTCAATGCCGCGGTGCTCGCTGCGTTGCCGGGCACGTTTGCGGAGCGCGTCGCAGGCCTTCGCCATGCGTGGTCCAACTTGCAGCCCGAGTTGGTGTATCGCGCGAGTCCGCTGCACCTGTTCTCGCGCGCGATGCGTTATGGCGTGCGCCTCGTGTCGGGCAATGCCAAGCCCGTGCCGCGTCCGCAGAGCATGCTCGACACGTCGCCGCTGAAGACGTTCTTGCAGAGCATCGTCGGCGAGCCGGATGGGCGCATCAGCGGCATCCGCAAGAAGATCGACAACGGCGAGCTGCGCGGCCTCGCGATCACGGCATCGAGCTATCACTCGGGCCGCAGCGTGACGTGGCTGTCGGACCAGAGCGCGGGCGCTTGGACGGGGCCGCATCGCGAAACGAGGCCCGTGCCGCTCACGATCGACCACATCATGGCGTCGACGGCGTTGCCCATGCTGTTCCCCGCGGTGGCGATCGGTCGCGAATGGTATGGCGACGGCAGCATCGGCTTCACGTCGCCGTTCTCGCCTGCGATCCACCTCGGCGCCACGCGCATCCTTGCGATCACGACGCGCAAGCCGCCGCCGCCGCCAAAGACGCACGGCGAGATCGACCCGTATCCGCCGCCTGCGCAGATCGCCGGCGCGTTGCTCAATGCGCTGTTCTTCGAGCACTCGCACAGCGACGCGTTGCGACTTCATCGCATCAACGACCTGCTGATGCGCTTGCCGCACGATGCGCATGGTGGATTGCGGCCCATCGATCTGTGCGTGCTCGATCCCGTCACCGATCTCGCTGCGCTGGCGACCAAGTTCGAGCCGCGCCTGCCGCCAGCCCTGCGCTTCCTCACGCGCGGCCTCGGCACCGATGAAGGCGGCGGCGGCGAGTTGCTCAGCCTGTTGATGTTCCAGGGCGAGTATCTGTCGGCGCTGATCGATGCGGGCAAGCGCGATGCTGCCGTGCGCGCAGAGCAGATCGAACGGTGCGTGGCGCAGTTTGCGTGAGCAACGGTGCGTCCATGCGCGCCCCACTCATGGCAAGAGCGTCAGGTGCATCCGCGCCGACGCGAAGAGTCCGGGCACTGCTGCGCATGGCGAGATCGTCGAGTTGAGCAGTAGCCACTGAGCGCCGACGACGAGGCCCGCGAACGCGGGATCGTTGGGCACGGGCCACGCCCATGTCGCATTGCCGCCGACCATCGGCACGCCGGTCCACGTGAACACATCGAGGAACGTGCACGCGCCGCACGCAAACTCATTGCCCGGGAAGCCGAGGGCCGCGAACGCGAGCGAGCCTTGTTGCGATCCTTGCAGCGTCAGTGCCCAGTTGGAGCTGCCGAGCCGGAACGAGCCGGTGTTGCCGATCGTGCCCGCGTTGCCGCATGCGGCGCCGACTGTGACGCTCTGTGCGAGTGAGAAGCCGATGTGGTTGGCGACCGCGCGATGCGAGCCGCCGCTCGGACGGTTCTGCTGCAGTGTGCCGCCAATCGGCGAATACAGCAGCGACGATGAGCCGCCGCCGTCGAGGTTGATCGCGCGCCATGCGCCCATGCCGATCATCACGTTGGCGAGTTCGGGCAACGTCATGCCGACCGACCAGTTCGTCTGCCGGCCATCGACGACGGCGATGTAGAGCTGCCTGCCGTTTTGGTTGGTGCCGATCGCCGTGCGCGGATTGCGCACCAATGGGTCGACGCGCGCGGTGGATCCCGTGTTGATGCCGTCGGTGACGAGCATCGTGCCAGGCACGGTGTCGGTCGTGCTCGGGCCAACACCGGCAATCGCCCAACGCGCGGCGGATGCCTGCGTCGCGGTGATGTAGTCGACGAGCGCGATCTTGCTGGGGCTGATGACGAGCGCAGGATCGGGAACAGTCCCAAACACGCGAACCGGCGACACCTGCACGCCGTCGCTCTTGCTGAGGCCGATCACATCCGCGGTCGTCGCTGTGAACGTGCCAAAGTAGTTGGCGTTGATCGACAGTTGGTTGCCGAGCGTCGTGTGCCACAACGACGTCGTCTGCAGCGTCGCTTCATAGGATTGCAGCGGCGACAGCGGCGAGGTCACGCGGATCTCGACGCGCGGATCGGCGAGATCGACGACCGCAGTAAAGCCGCGCGCCGTTCCGCCGGTGGTCGACCATGTCTGCGGCGTAGCGCCGATCTGGGCGTGCGCGAATGGCGCGAGCAACGCGCAAGCGATGAGGCTGCGGGCGAACATGGGGGAGAAGGTAGATGCTTTCGCAAGATCCGCCAACTGCGGCGGAGCCGCACGCATCGGTCCACCGCGGGTCACACGGTGCGTCGTATGCGGGCGATTGCGCGGATTGGACCCGATGCGCAGCGTCTACCACGCGTCGCTGCGAAACGGCGATGCCGGCAGGCCGTTGGCGTCTACGAGGTCGCACCCGATCGGGTTGCCTGCATACGCGTAGCGCACGGCCACGGGCTCGGGCACGTCGGGACTCGAGACGAGAACGGTTGCGCCTTCGATCGTCGCGTTCGCGCGATGGAACACGCGGTCCTTGCCCGCGATCGCGAAGCCTTGCACCGACGTCGTGTCGACGTCGCCCGCGACA
>CAIYFF010000561.1 GCA_903925435.1 uncultured Planctomycetota bacterium
CTGCAAACGCACCCAAGCAGGAGCTCCCGCAACAGCTACAGGCATCGCGCGAACAGCTCGAAGCCGCGAAGGCAACCCTGGAGCAAGCGCTGCAGGAGTCCGGAGCCGACCGCGCCGCCGAGATGCAAGCTGCTGCAGAACGTCAGCAAGAACTGCAGCAACGCGCAGAACAGGCAAGCCAGGCGATGCAGCAAGCAAAGGCGCAGGGCGGCCTCACGGAGCAGCAGCAGAAGGCGATGCAACAGCAGATGCAGCGCGCGCAGGAAGCGATGCAGCAAGCGCAGCAGTCGCTGCAACAGGGACAGCAATCGAGCGCAAGCCAGCAGCAGCGCGAAGCGACGCAAGCCTTGCAGCAGGCTCAGCAGGAGATGCAGAAGCAGCGCGAGCCTGGTCCTGAGCAACAGCAAGCGATGAAGGAGCTCGCTGAGCAGCAAAAGCAGCTGGAAGACGAGATCCTCCGACTCGCCGAAGAAGCAAAGCAGCGCAAGAACCCTGAGGCGCGCCGCGCCCTGGAGGACGCTGCCGAAGCCGCGCGCAAGGCGCAGCAAGCAATGCAGCAGGGCGAAGAAGAGGAGTCGCAGCAGCAGCAGGAGCAGACCCAGAAGAAGCTCGAACAGGCCCGCGAAGAGCTCGAAGAGGAGCGCGACAGCTACCTCGACCAACGTCAGGAGGAGCTGCTGTTCCGCATGAAGGAGGAGCTGCGCGCGTTCCTGGAGAAGCAGCAGCCCATCACCATCGAAACCGAGGCGCTGCAAGCCGAGGCCGACAAGGGCTCGCTGTCGCGCCCGTCGCGCCGCAAGCTCAACCAGTTTGCCGAAGAGGAGCAGGCGCTCTCCAAGCGCGTCGAAACGATGGTCTCGGCGCTGACGGAGGAGGGCAACCTCGTCTATCGCACGGTGCTGCAGGCCAACCGCGACGACTTGCTCGAGATCGCGCGCCGCCTCGCGGGCCGCAATCCCGATGCATCGCGTTTCACGACGATGCTGCAGCGCGACGTCGAGAAGCGCAGCCAGGACCTGTTCGCAGCGCTCGAGCGCGAGCAGAAGCGACGCGACGAGGAGCGCAAGGAAGAGCAAGAGCAGCAGCAACAGCAGCAGCAAGAGGGCCAGAACCGCTTCAACCAGCAGCGGCAGAAGCTCGTCTCGCTGATCGCGGAACTGGAGATGCTGAAGCAGCTCGAATCCGACACGCGTCGTTCGACCGAGGACCTGGAGACGTTGGTCTCGCTACGTCAAGGCGATGACGCCAGCGTCGCGGAAGCGGCGCTCGTCGAGCGCTTGCTCCACCGCCACGCCGAGATCACCAAGCTCTTCGAACAGATCAAGCAGGGCGTCGAAGAGACGATGCAGAGCATGCAGCAAGGCGACGAAGAAGCTCCCAAGGAGGGCTCTGGCCGATGAACCGTATTCGCTCCACTCAGGGCCGCATGGCGCGCGCCGTGTTGTCGTTCGCATTGCTTTCACTCGCGGCTGTGCCGCTGCGAGCCCAGGACCCGGAGATGGCGCGCGAGATCCAAGAACTCGCGCGCAAGATCGACGAGCAGATGAAGGAGATCGACAAGCTCCTGCTCGAAACCAGCAAGCCACGAGGCGCCGAGTCAAAGACGAGCCCACTCAAGGAGTCGCTGTCGCGTTCGCGCGAACAGAGCCAAGGCGTTGAGCGCTCGATCGACGAGCTGATCACGAAGCTCAACCAGATGAAGCAGCAGAGCCAAAGCCAGAGCCAAAGCGAAAGCCAGGAGCAGCAGCAAGACGGGCAACAGCAGCAGCAACAGCAACAACAGCAGCAAAGCCAAGGGCAGCAGCAGCAACGTGGCCAGCAGCAGCGGCAAGAGAACAGCACGCCGGAGTTCCAACAGCAGCAGCAGGAAGGGCAACAGCAGCAAGGCGAGAACCGTCAAGGTCAGCCAGAGCAGCAGCAGGGCGAGCAGCAACAACCGCAGCAAGGCAAGCCGCAAGGCGGGCAGGAGAACCCGCAGGACGGCGAAATGAGGCAGGGCCAGGCTCCGAACGACGGCGGCACGGCGCCGGGCCAGCCGGGCAGTGGCGAAGAGGAATGGGGCAAGCTGCAGAGCTACACGAACTTCCTGAAGAACCGGGGTTCGCCGCCCAAGATGCAGGAGAAGTATCGCAAGTTCTGGGAGGCCTACCTGAAGGCCCGCAATCAGGACGGCAACAAGCGCTGAGAGCGTTCGCGCCTACGAACGGCGGCTAGCCTGCTTGTGTTGCCCGCAGCGGTCTAATCGCCTGCGTGGCAGAGAACGAGCAACGGCCGGTCTTCGCGCTCGACGCAACCGCGGTGGCGGAGACGCTCGGCGTCCATCCGCAGCAAGGACTGTCCACCCACGAAGCGCAGCGACGCCTGTTGGAACACGGCGAGAACGCGCTGCGCGAACCGCCGCCGCGCCCCATCCTCGGCGCGCTGCTGGGCCAGTTCCGCGATCCGCTCGTTCTCGTGCTGCTCGCAGCCGCAGCGCTCGCGGCGGCAACGGGCGACGCCGCGGACGCCACGCTGATCCTCGCGATCGTCGCGATCGACGCATGCATCGGCTGTGCGCAAGAGCTGCGCGCCGACCGCGCGGTGCGATCGCTGCGCGCGTTGCTACCAGCCTCTGCGCTCGTTCGCCGCGACGGCGAGGCCGTGCGCGTGCCACAACGCGAAGTCGTTGTTGGCGACATCGTGTTGCTCGAAGCGGGCGCAGTCGTGCCCGCCGACGCGCGCCTTTGCGCAGCGCACGCGCTCGCGACACAAGAAGCCGCGCTGACCGGCGAATCGCTGCCGTGCGAGAAGTCGCAGATCGCGCTCGCCGACGAACACGCACCGCTTGCCGACCTCGCGTGCATGGCATGGAAGGGCACGCTCGTCGTCCGCGGCCGCGGCGAAGGCATCGTCACGGCGACGGGCATGCGCACCGAACTCGGCCGCATCGCATCGTTGCTGCGCGACGAGCCCGAGGCGCCGACGCCACTGCAGCGCCGCCTGGCTGCGTTCGGACGCAACATCTCGATGCTCGTCGTCGTCGCAGCAGCATTGCTGTTCGCGCTCGGAGTGCTGCGCGGCGAGCCCACAGCCGATGTGCTGCTGCTCGCGATCAGCCTCGCCGTCGCCGCGATCCCAGAAGCGTTGCCGGTCGTGATCACAGTCGGCCTCGCGCTCGCCGCTCGCCGCATGGCCGCGCGCAACGCGCTCGTGCGCAAGCTCCCCGCAGTCGAGACGCTTGGATCAGTCACGTTCGTGTGCACCGATAAGACCGGCACGCTGACCGAGAACCGCATGCGCGTGCGTTCTGTGTTTGTCGACGACCGCGTGCAGGACGAACGCGCGCTCAAGGCCAGCGATGACGGCGCGGTCGCAAGCCTCATACGCGCGTTCAGCGTGTCCAACGACGTGGCCCGCGACGGCGACGCGCTATGCGGCGATCCGACAGAAGTGGCGCTCGCCGAGGCTGCGCTGGCGGCAACCGGCGATTCCGACGCGGAGCGACTTGCTTGGCCGCGCACGGCGGAGATCCCGTTCGACGCAGGCGCGCAGCGCATGACCACCGTGCACACGCAGCCCGCCACGCATCGCTGGCTCGCGATCACGAAGGGCTCGCCCGAAGCCGTGCTGCCGCTCTGCGCGATGTCCCTCGATGCGCGCGAACGCACAAACGCAGCAGCACGCGCATTTGCCGCGACCGGCAAGCGCGTGCTCGCGTTCGCCGAGACGGATGGGCATGGCGACGCGCCCAAGCCTTCGGCCTGGACCCAGCATCTGCGATTCCTCGGCCTCGCGGCGCTCGAAGATCCGCCGCGGCCTTCGGCGAAGGCTGCAGTGGCCGCTTGCCGCAGCGCCGGCATCGTCCCTGTGATGATCACGGGCGACCATCCCGCGACCGCGCGCGCAATCGCCGAAGAGCTCGGCATGCTGACCCAGGAAGGCGCAGTCGTGACGGGCAAGGAACTCGCGACGTGGTCCGATGCAGCGCTCGACCGGGCGCTCGACGGCGCGCACAAGCACGGCGTCGCGTTCGCGCGCACTGCGCCCGAGCAGAAGATCCGCATCGTGGAGGCGCTGCAACGTCGCGGCGAAGTCGTCGCGATGACCGGCGACGGCGTCAACGATGCGCCCGCGCTGAAAAGAGCCGACATCGGCGTGGCGATGGGTATCAGCGGCACGGCAGTAGCCAAGGAAGCCGCCACCATGGTGCTGACCGATGACA
>CAIYFF010000562.1 GCA_903925435.1 uncultured Planctomycetota bacterium
GCCCAGCGATCCGTTGCGTCGCGACAAGGCGGACTTGTGGCGACCGGTCCCAGCAGCAGCGCTGGCGGCGAGGGCGCGCGAGGTGGCCAGCGTGGACGCCCGGGCGGATCTCGCTGCGTGCCAACAACCGGCGCTGTGCATCGTGGCGCACTCGGACTCCGTCGTTCCGGCTGCGTGCGCGGAGCAGATCGTGAGGCTCCTGCCGCATGCGCAGGTGCTGACCCTTCGCGGCGGCCACTTCGCGCTCTACACCGAGGCGCAAGCCGCAGCGGATGCGATCGCTGAGTTCGTAGCGAGCCGGATCCGTGCGACAGGTGGCGATGGCGCGCAGTCTGCGTAGCATCCTCGCCCCGCGAGCCCGCGGCACGAAAGCATGCTCACCTTCCAGCAACTCATCCTCCGTCTGCAGGACTACTGGGACAAGCAAGGCTGTGCCTTGCTGCAGCCCTACGACATGGAAGTGGGCGCTGGCACGAGCCACACGGGCACGTTCTTGCGCGCGATCGGGCCGGAGCCATGGCGCGCGGCCTATGTGCAACCGAGTCGTCGCCCCAAGGATGGTCGCTACGGGCAGAACCCAAACCGCCTGCAGCACTACTACCAGTATCAGGTGGTGCTGAAGCCCGCGCCCGCCAACATCCTCGAGCTGTATCTCGGCTCGCTCGAAGCCGTCGGCTTCGATCTCAAGAAGAACGACATCCGTTTCGTCGAGGACGATTGGGAGAACCCGACGCTCGGCTGCTGGGGCCTCGGTTGGGAAGTGTGGCTCAACGGCATGGAAGTGACGCAGTTCACCTACTTCCAGCAGGTCGGCGGCATCGATTGCCGCCCGATCACCGGCGAGATCACCTACGGGCTCGAACGCCTCGCGATGTATCTGCAGGGCGTGGAGAACGTGTTCGACCTCGTCTATGCGCCGGGTCTCAAGTACGGCGATGTGTTCCACCAGAACGAGGTCGAGCAGAGCACCTACAACTTCGAGCACAGCGACGTCGAGTTCTTGCTGTCCGCGTTCGCGGCCTATGAGAAGCAGAGCAAGCATCTGATGGAGCAGAAGCTCGCGCTGCCCGCATACGAGCAACTGCTCAAGGCCGCGCACACGTTCAACTTGCTCGACGCGCGCTCAGCGATCTCGGTGACGGAGCGCGCTGCCTACATCGGCCGCATCCGCAACCTCGCGCGCGCCGTGGCGCAGAGCTATCTCGACAGCCGCGCACGCCTGGGCTTCCCGATGGCGAAGAAGGAGCACGCGGCGGAAGTGCTCGAGAAGATCAGCAAGGATCAGCAGAAGCAGACGGCCTGATCGCGCGGCGCGACTGCGGAGGCATCGCGGCGCATGATGCTGCGATGCTCCGCTAGCGCTGGGCCTGTGCGCAGCGGTCCCCGAGTCCGATGCCAGGGACGATCAATGATCGCGGTCGTTGTCGCTACTGGCCGCACTCGCATCCGTCGGCGTTCCAGAAGATCGGCTTACGAACACGGCTGCTGCTCCGTGTCGATAGACGAGCTCGCCGCCTTTCTCGCCGGTCCGGATCGCCAGCAACAGGAGCACCAACGAGCCACAGGTAGTTGCCAGTGCTGCCATCTGCGCGCTCCGTTGGTTGCGCAGCAGCAGCGGCGCGACACCGAGGGCCAGCAGGCCGATGGCAGCCCACTGAAACGTCTCTGCAGCTTCTTCGTGTTGTTCGATCGCTGATTCGGGAACGACGGATTCGACGCGTTCCTCGTCGGCGCTGCCGGATCGCGTGGCTAGCACGGAGCCGACGACCAGCACGGCTTGCACCGCAAGCACGATCGACCAAGTTCGCTGTTGCAGCCAGCCACGCCACCATGCGAGCAGGACTCCGAACGTGAGCAACGGCAGCAACGCAGCCAGTGCGAGGGGAAGATGAACGAGCTTGGGATGCAGTGGGATCTCGGCGAGCACGACGGGTCTCCAGTGGGATTCGAAGCAGCGCAGTCGCGGCCGCATGGCCAGACGGCCGGGCTTGATGGCCAAGCTCGATGCCGCCTCTCGGCGCTGGTGAGCATTCGCTAGCAGAGAAACTGGTGCCGTACTCGTTCGCACATGCACCCGGTTTGCATGGCGACAAGGCCACTGCCGA
>CAIYFF010000563.1 GCA_903925435.1 uncultured Planctomycetota bacterium
CGCGCTGCACGGCGCGGCACTGCGCGCACTGCTGTGGCAGTGCCACGGCGATTCGATCGAAACCGAGACGTGCGTCGGCATCGTGGAGAGCGCCGCGCTCGCGCAGCAGTTTGCGCACGACATCGAGCACGTGGCAATCGCCGCCGCGATCCGCGCGATGCCATCCCATGCGCTGCCGGTGTTGGTTGCGACGCCCACGGCCCTGCGCCTCGGCTCGATCGCAGCGACGCCGCGAACCCTCGCTGCCGGGCGACGTTCGTAGGCACATCGGCGCGATGCGCGCTACCATGCGCCGCCGGTTGTCGACCCCGATGCGACGCAACCGCCCCACTGCACCATGCGCACACCGCACCTGCTCGCCGGATTGACTGCGATTGCGCTGCTGCTGTGCGCCGCGTGGTTTGCGTTTGGCGATCACGAGAGCGACGCGCCGCCGATCGCAGACCTCGTTGCGATGACCGAGGCGTCGTTCGATCCCGCCGATGTGACGGTCGCCGAAGCGAGCGCATCGCGCGACCTCGACAGCGAGATCGGAACGACCGACGAAGCAATGCGCGAAGAAGTCGCGGTCGACAACAGCGCCACTGCGTCGTCGCAAGCTGCGACCGAAGGCCCAATCGTCACGGTGATGCGCATCGACGACGGCAAGCCTGTCATCGCGCCGCAAGTGGAGATCGCGTGGATCGGCGTCGGGGAAGGAGCCGAGAAGGCGCGCTCGCTACCAAAGCGCGAGTTGCCGCCCCGAAAGAGCGAGCAACCGTTCGCCTTCGGCCGCAAGTCGCGCACGGGCGCGGACGGCACGATCCAACTGCCGCCGCTTCCCGAGCAGACGATGATCGCGGCGCGCGATGGCAACCTGTTCGCGTTCGCGACGATCGATCCAGGCCGACCGAGCACCCACATGCTGCTCGCTGTCGACGAGACGCTGACGATCCGCGTCCTCGACGATCAGGACCGCGGCGTCGCCGAGGCGCCGCTCACGATCCAGCGCTGGATCCCAAAGCAGGGGTTCGAGGAGAAATGGTCTGGCTTCACGAACGCGCGCGGCGACTGCGTGATCCGTCACTTCCAATTCGTGCGCGCACCGGAGACGAAGGGCGATCGCTACGCCGTCGCGGTGACCGCGCCGCAGAAAGAGCCGTCGTGGCTCGAGTTCCAGCCTCGCCCCGCGCCAACGGATCCGATCACTCTGCGGCTCACGGACACGCGCCAACTCGCCGTGCGCATCGTGCACAAGAGCGGCGCGCCGATCCTCGCCTCACTCGACGTTTCGTTGCGCATCCGTCGCCCTGAGTCGGAGACGACAGGATGGCGCGGCGTGTTGCCGGACACGTTCGAGCGACTCGACCAGAAGAAGCCGCGCGGCAGCGAACCGATGCTGTTTGCGCACGCCGGCTACGGCAGCAAGCTGCAGCCCTTCTTGCAGATCCGCGGCGAGCGCGCTCCGCGACGCCTGCCCGAGATCACGTTGCCGGATGCGAGCGCTGCGCCCGAAGGCAGCAATCCGTTCGAAGTCACGTTGATGTTGCCGGACGACGTCGTCGTGCTCGCGATGCGCACCGTCGATGCAGAAGGCGCGCCGCTGTCGATGGCCGACATCCCATGGCAGCTGCGCAAGCAACGGAGCGCTGGTTTGTCGGGCAACCTCGAGACCCTCGAGGACGGCCGCGCGGACTTCTTGGTGCCGTCTCGCAGCCACGGCTCCGAGTCGAAGAAGGCCCCCGAGATCCCCGATGGCCTTCCGGTCGTGCTGATGCTGCGCGAGACGCTCGCCCCCGAGCTCGTGCTCGGCGCAGAGACGCCGATCGGCGCGCTGCAAGCTGGCGAACGCCGCGATCTCGGGACCATCGCGATGGCGCCGCTGCCGCTGCTCTGCGAGGGCCGCGTCCTCGACGACCGCGGCGAACCTCGCGCCAATGCACCGGTGTTCGTGGCGCTCGCGCTCGACTCGGACCGCGGCGAGAACTGGCAGGAAGCGCCACACCTGCAGAAGTCGACCAACGCCGACGGCACGTTCGCGTTCTACGCGCCGACGCCGCAGCAGGCGTTCCGAGTCGAAACGCGCCCAGACCACGAGCACTTCGCGGCCATGACCGCGCCGCTGTCGCCGGGCGCGCACGTCGAACTGCGCACCACGCGCACCGGCATCCTGCAGGGCCGCGTGATCCCGCCGCGCGACCTGCCCGAGAACGCGCTCACGTTGACGCTGCTGCGCCAACCCGACGGCAGCGAGCAAAAGCCGCAGCGCCGTCCGTCACAGACGCCGATTCGCCGCAAGAACGGCTGGTTCTGGCTCGGCGGCCTCGAGGCCGGCACCTACACCGCGACCGTGACGATGCGCGGGCTCGCGGCGCCGCTGGCCAGCATCGACGGCGTGCGCATCGCGCCGGGTCCCAACGAGGACGCGCGGCTCTCCCCGCTCGACCTGTCTCAATCGCTGTTCCGCTACGAACTGCGCGCGGTGGGTCCTTCGGGCCAACCGCTGACGGCGATCGAAGGCCCCGTTCTGTGGCGCAACCGGCCGCCGAACGGCGATCCGTCGTTCACCGCGTTCCGGTGGCAGAAAGGCAAGGCCACGTTCTTCTTGCCGGTGCCGTTCGCCGAACTCGTCATCGTCGGCCCGGGCATCCGGTCTACCGAGGTCGCGGTCACGCCGAACACGCGCGACGTCGTCGTCGATCCGATCACGCCGTTCTTGGTCGAGTTGCCCGGCGTGCGCGCGCTCGCAGGCCCCACGCGCGCGATCCGCGTCTCCGCCGTATTCCTCGGCGAGACGGGCCTGCCCCAAGGCATCGGCGGACAGGACCAACTGCAAGGCGAGGGCTTCTCGTTCCCGCGCAATCAACTCGGCAAGAGCGGCGGCGGCTGGCTCGATGCCGCGGATCGGACCGGACTCGTCGTGTCGCAGTCCGGCAAGTACGAGCTGACGCTGCGGCTCTACGAAGGCGAGGCGCGCGACGGCAGCCAACGCGCGATCCCGCTCGGCAACTGGGATGTCGATGTCGACGGCCGCAGCCTGCGCACGCTCGTGCTGCCGGTCGACCTCCAGCAGGTGCAGCAAGCGATCGCGCAGATGCAGCCGCAACCAAACGGGCAAGCCGCACCGCAAGGCCAGCAGCGCGGCCAGCGACGTCGCTGATACGCAGATCCGCCCGCCCGTGGCGCGCCACTTTTGTGGTGCACTTCGTCGGCGCGCGCCTAGTCTCCCCCACCTTCAAGTCGCGGGCATTGGGCCCCGCGTCCGACCGATGGCAGCACCGCGCAACGACGACGAGACGCAGTTTCCACGAGTGGTCGCATGGCTCGGCCTCGTGCTCGCCGTCGTTTTGTTCTTGAGCAACACGGTGCCCGCGGTGCGCGAGCGCGCCGAGCTGCGCGCAACTGCGATCGACCTGCAGAACCTGCGCTCGCAGTATGACGCTGCGATTGCGCATGCGATTGCGGCGATGCCCGGCCCCGGCGGCGAACAGGACCTGCAAGCGGTGCTCGTCGCGATCGACCGAATCGGCTGGACGCCCGCAGAACTGCTGCGCTGCTACCCCGAGTCGACGATGGAGCCCACGCCCGTCGATGCCGACGAGCCGCCGGTGCTCGAGCCCGAAGTGCGCGAAGCCGCGTTCGAGCCGACGGGTCGCTGAACCCAGCCCCTTCGAGCTTCCGAACTCCGGGGAGGAAGTGCAAAGGAAGCACGTCCACCGCCGAGCCCGCGCGGCTACGCTGCGCCATCTCCTTTCGCAGACGCAGGCTGGGCTCCGTAACAACCGCTCAGCACAGCAGAACGGACCCGACCGACCTCCTTCCGACCCCAACATGACGGACAGCAACTCCAAGGATCTCGAACACGTCGAAGCGCTGCGGCAGGCCTACGCCGCGATGAAGCAGGAGATGAAGAAGGTCATCGTCGGCCAGGACAAGGTCGTCGACGAACTGTTCATGGCGCTGTTCTGCCGCGGTCACTGCCTGTTGATCGGCGTGCCGGGCCTCGCCAAGACGTTGATGATCTCGACGCTCGCGCGCGTGCTGTCGCTGTCGTTCAACCGCATCCAGTTCACGCCGGACCTGATGCCCGCGGACATCACGGGCACCGAGGTGATCCAAGAGGACCGCACGACCGGCAAGCGCGACTTCAAGTTCCTCGCCGGCCCGATCTTCGCGAACGTGATCCTCGCCGACGAAATCAACCGCACGCCGCCGAAGACGCAGGCCGCGCTGCTCGAAGCGATGCAGGAGTATCAGGTCACGGTCGGCGGCCGCCGCCACGAGCTGAAGAAGCCGTTCTTCGTGCTCGCGACGCAGAACCCGATCGAACAAGAAGGCACCTACCCGCTGCCCGAGGCGCAACTCGACCGCTTCATGTTCATGGTCAAGGTCGACTACCCGACCACGGACGAGGAGCGCGAGATCCTGCGCCGCACCACCGAGGACAAGAGCCAAGAGATCAAGGCGGTCCTCAGCGAGCAGCAGATCTTCGAACTGCAGGCCATCGTGCGCCGCGTGCCGATCAGCGACTCGGTCCTCGACTACGCGCTGCGCCTCACGCGCAGCACGCGCATCACGACGCCTGACGCGCCGCAATGGATGAAGGACTGGCTGCAATGGGGCGCAGGCCCGCGCGCGAGCCAGAATCTCGTGCTCGGCGCGAAGGCGCACGCGCTGCTGCAAGGCCGCTTCTATGTCAGCGCCGACGACATCCGCGCAGTCGCAAAGCCCGTGCTGCGCCACCGCATCATCACGAGCTTCTCGGCCGAAGCCGAAGGCGTCACGACGGACACGGTGATCGATCGTCTGCTGGCAGAAGTGCAGCCCAACGAGAGCCAGGCGCTCGCGGATGGCAAGCTGCCCAAAGTCGTGAAGCAGTGAGAAGGGCGCGTCGCGCGCCACAAGCCCGTTCCGCCCCCACCGCGAGAGACTGCGCAGAGCGATGAGCGAAGCGAATCCCAACTACCTCGACCCAAAGGTCCTCAGCAAGGTCGCGCGCCTCGACCTGCGCGCGCGACTCGTCGTCGAGGGCTTCGTGACGGGCATGCACAAGTCGCCGTTCCGCGGCTTCTCCGTCGAGTTCGCGCAGCACCGCGAATACGTGCCCGGCGACGACCTGCGCTATCTCGACTGGAAGATCTTTGGCAAGTCGGACCGCTATGTGATCAAGCAGTTCGAGGAGGAGACCAACCTCCGCGCGCACCTGTTCCTCGACCAGAGCGAGTCGATGAACTACGCGCACGACGGCGGCATGTCGAAGTTCGACTACGCCGCGACCGCGGTGGCGAGCCTCGCCTACATGATCCAACAGCAAGCCGACGCGGTCGGCCTCACACTGTTCGACGAGAAGGTCTGCAAGCAAGTGCCGCCGTCCAACACGCGCGCGAGCCTCAGCAACCTGTTCTTGTCGCTCGACAAGGCGCAAGCGCGCAATCAGAAGACGAAGGCCGGCGCCGTGCTGCACGAACTCGCGAGCCAACTGCGGCAGCGCGGCATGGTGATGATCTTCAGCGACCTGTTCGACACGCCAGGCGAAGTGCTGAAGGGCCTGCGCGAGATCGCGCAACGCGGCCACGACGTCGTTGTGTTCCACGTGCTCGACAAGGACGAAGTCGAGTTCCCGTTCGAGCGTATGACGCTGTTCCAGGGCCTCGAGCAGATGCCGGAGTTGCTGGTCGACCCGAAGTCGCTGCGCGATGCATATCTCGCCGAGATCGAGGCCTTCCAAGCCGAGATCAAGAAGGGCTGCCTCAAGAACCGCATCGACTATGTGCGCGTGGTCAACAGCCAACCGCTCGACGTCGTGCTCACCTCCTACCTCTCGGCGCGCGCCGCGCGTCGCAAGCGCAGGAAGTAACGCGTGCAGTTCCTGAATCCAGGTCTGGTCGCGGGCGCGCTGCTGTTCGCCGTTCCGCTCGTCATCCACCTGCTCAACCGGCAGCGGCACAAGCGCCGCGACTGGGCGGCGATGGAGTTCTTGCTGCGCGCATACCAGAAGACGCGCAATCGGCTCCGCAACGAGAACCTTCTGCTGCTGTTGCTGCGTTGCCTGATCCCCATCGTGCTCGCGATGGCGATCGCACGGCCGGTCCTGCAGAGCGCAGCGGGCCTGCTTGGCCAAGGCGGCTCGACGCACCACATCGTCGTGCTCGACCAGTCCTACAGCATGGGCACGTCGCGCGACGGAGCGCAGAGTCCGTTCGACAAGGGCCGCGCGATGGCCACTCGATTGCTCGAGTCGCTGCAGGCTTCGCCAGAACGCGCGGACAAGGTCACGCTGGTGCTCGCCGGCGTGCGCCCGCGCTTCGTCGTGCAACGCGAACTCAACCTCGCCGCCGCGAAAGCCCTGTGGCAGGAGACAACGCGGCCCGAGGACGCAGCGACGGACCTGGCGCCTTCGCTCGTGCAAGTGGCGCAACTCCTCGAAGAAGGCGCCGACGCGAGCGCGCAAGTGCACGTCATCACCGACTTGCAGACGCGCGCGCTCGGCACGCTGCTCGACTCGCAGCGCAGCGCTGCGCCGCAGACTGACGGCCCGGACTTCAAGGACACGCTGCGCGACACGATGGATCGCCTTCGCACGCGCGAAGGCACGCAGGTGCACTGGATCGACGTGTCGCCGATGGCCGACGAGCGACAGGGCGGCAGCGTCGACAACGTGCAGATCACCAGCCTGCAGTGCGAGCAACCCGTGGCGCTCGCGCGCACGCCGCTCGTCGTCACGGCACGTCTGCAGAATCGCGGCGCGCAGCAAGCATCGGTGCAGGTGGCGCTCGACGTGGACGGCGCGGAGCCGATGCGCAAGCAAGTGGTGCTCGATGCGCAAGCCGAGGGCGAAGCGGAGTTCTCGATCGTCGTGCGCGAGCCCGGCAAGAAGCGACTGCGCGCGGTGATCGACCAAGATGCGCTCGACGCGGACAACGAACGCTGCGCGATCCTCGACGTGAAGGAACGGATGAAGGTCCTCGTCGTCGATGGCGCCGCCGATGACGACCCACTCAAGACCTACGGCTGGTTCTACAACGGGATGCTCGACCCTCAGGACTTCGGCTCCAACAACAAGGAGCGCGAGGTCGCCGGCGAACTTGGCCGCTTCGAAGTGACCGTGTGCGACACGCTCGCGCTGCTGTCCGGCCAACAGGATCCCATCGCGTTCGATGTCACGGTGCTTGCCGACGTCGACCGCATCAACGAGCGCGCGCGCTCCGGCATCGAACGTGCGCTGCAAGCGGGCAAGGGCCTGCTCACTGCGTTCGGCCGCCGCGCGGACCCTGCGAGCTACGACCTGCAACTGCACGCGATGGGCGAAGGCCCGATGCCCTTCCGCCTCGGCCAAGTCCGCGGCGGCGAATCGGGCTCGTCGCAAGCGCGCGCCGCAGTGATCGCGCTGCCGCAGCACGGATCGCTGCGCGAGTTCGACGAAGAGGTCTACCGCGAGATCCTGCAAGCGGTGCCGGTGTGGCAGTGGCTTGGCGTGCCCAAAGACTCGCTCTCGGACAAGGCGAGCGTCGTGCTTCGCCTCACCGATCCCGACCAGTCGCCGCTGCTGGTCACGAGCGAGTTCGGCGAAGGCCGCGCGGCGTTCCTGCTCAGCACGCCTGCGTCGGAATACGACGGCAAGCGCTGGAATCGCCTCGAGGACCCGTTCGTCGTGTTCCCGTTGCTGCACGGGTTGATCGAGTGGCTATCAAGCCCCGCGCGCGATCTGTTCCAGATCGACGTCGGCGCGGAACTCGCGGCAATTGCGCCGGCGCGCCCCAAGGACATCGAAGTGCTGCTGCCCGAGCGCGCTGGCGGCAAGAAGATGCCGCTCGCCGAAGAAGCGCGCGCGCTGCCGGGCGGTCGTTACGCGCTGCCCGCGTGGTCCGGCGCAGCGATGGCCGGTTTCTACA
>CAIYFF010000564.1 GCA_903925435.1 uncultured Planctomycetota bacterium
GAGGCGACCTGACGCGTCGGTCTGCAGCGCAGCGTCCACCCCGTCGCGGAAATCGCGCATGCGGAACTGCAGCGAGACCGTGCTGCCGACGATCGGCTCGCCGTTGCGCCCGCGCAGCTCGAGGAACCAACCATCGGCGGCGCGACCAAGTAGCGGCACACCGATCTCGGCCGATTGCTCGATGCCGTTCATGACGAATGGCGCAGCGCTCGCGGCGAGCTCCATGGGCGATGCGCCGTTCGTCGGCGCATAGCTGCCGTGCAACGACACGGACAGCGACTTGAGTCCACGCGGCACTTCGAACTCGTGCGCGTATTCGCCATCGCGCGCGAACGCGGCGATGGGGACCGTCTGCGTCGGCGCAGCGCCATCGCGCGTCGATGCGACGATGCGCAGCTCGGCCTTCGCCAGCAGCTCCATCGGAGCCGTTTGGCCAGCGATCGAGAGCCGCGGGCGCACGACGAGTCGACAACGCTCGCCGCCGACCATCGACTCGCGTTCGACGAATGCGCCAAGCGCCAACTCGGGCGACTCCGCCGGATGCGCAAAGCGATGCAGCGCGGCCACCGATCCACTGCGCACGACGATCGAATGCTGGCCCGGATCCGCCGAGAACGGCACGCGGATCTCGCCATCCTCGTCTGCAGCGATCTCACGACCGCCATACCAACCCACCGCGTCCTTCACGTGTTGTCCGCGTTCATCGAACACGGAGAACGCAAGCCCCGCAGACCCCGTCCGCTCCACGAGCCGCAGCGCGCCCTTGTGGATCACCGCGCGGCTCGACACGCCGTTGCCAACGAGCTCCACGACGTAGACGCCAGGTTGCTTCAGCGCGTCGAACTGGAATGCACGGCGCACGCGGCGAACCGGCGGCTCCGTGAACTTGGCGACTTGCTCCTCGTTGGCAACGAGTCCATCGAGGTCGATCGACGCATCGACGGGCTTGCCTTGGTCGCGCAGGTATGCGGCAGCGTCGATGCGATACAGCTTCACGAGCAGCATCGGCACGTTCTTGACGTCGACCTCGATCGCGGCGGCTGCATCCGCCGCGAAGCGCGCAGGCTGCGTCGGCGCAAACGACAACTCCACGCGGTTGACGATCTGCTCGTAGCCAGACGCGTCCTCGAGCATCGCGTACCACCGCGCCATATCGCCTTCGCCGCGCAGCAGCTTGGTCTCGGCGAACAAGCGCTTCACCCAATCTGCGCGCACGAAGGACGTCCACTTGTCGAACGAGTCCGCGGTCGCGAACAGTTGCTCGAAGCACGCGCGAACGACGCGATCGTCGCTGCCGATGCGCGGCAGGCCCGTCTGGAAGTCGGCGTTGCCTTGCACTCTTGGCACAGCGCTCAGGCGCTCCACCCACTCGGGATTGGTGCGTCCGCCGGGATGTGGCAGGCGCAAGTACGCCTCGAACCGCGCGTCCTCGACGACACCGCGCGCGAGATCGTGCTTCAGCCGATGGAACAACACGTGCGCCTTCAGGGACGAGTGCACATCCGGCAACGAAGTGACGAATTGCTCCAATCCTTCGAGATGCTGCAAGCGCGCCGCGTCGTCGATCGCAAGATCGACATCCGCTGATGGCTGCATGCGCTGCACGATGGCCGCGACGAATCCGGCATCCTGCAGCATGTTGCCGCGCTGCTGCGCGATCTCACGCAACTGCGAAAGGGTCACATGCGCGTGCACACCGCGCGAACCCCACCGGCCGGCATCGACCATGCGCAACTCGCGCACGATGAGTTCGACGAGGCCAGGCATCGAAGCGTCGTCGATGCGATCGAGCAGCGGCCGTAGCAACTCGGTGGGCACGCCTTGCTTCGCAAACTCACGCAGGGCACCGCTGCCAAGGCCATCCAGCGATCCCCGATGTTGCTCCAATGCGCGCAGCAACAACCGCGGACGATCGAGCAGCGTCTCGTCGAGCTTCGTCGGCAGCGTCGATGGCTTGCCGGGCACTTGCTGCTGCCAATCGAATGACAGCGACAGTCGTTCGATCAGGCGCTTGCTGGTTGCGCCCGGGTCGCGGTCGAAGCTGAGCAACGTCTGTCGCAACTCGATCTCGTCGACACGCTCCGTACGGCCGTGACGTTCGATCCACGCGGCGAGCAGCAGCGGCACTTCGTCGAACTTGCCCTCGTGCTGGCGCAACAGGCACGAGAAGTAGAAGTGGTCTTCGGTCCCCGGGATCAACTGCGCGAGCGCGGCATTGCGATCGGTCGCGAGCGCGAACGACTCCCGGAAACCTCCAGGCGGTGTCTGCGCGAGCGCATTCTTGGCGGCAGCAGCAACGAGCAAGGACAGGACGGCGCGCGTTACGATCGTGGATCGCATGGACATCGGGGCTTGCAACAGAGGGTTTGCGCTGCAGCGACAACGCTTCCGTGTGGAACGTCATGCGCAGCCGCGAAAGGAAGCGGAACGGTAGTCCTCCAACGGCGACGCTGGAATGTGGTTCCGTTCGAGTCGATGCGGCACGACGAATCCGGCTTTGCGAACGAACGTGCCCCAAAAGCGCACCGCGCCATTTTTCCGGACCAAGGCGAGCCACCGTTTACCCCCTGCTGCGTAGTACCTGGCGCTCCGTCACTCGGCCGTCATGGCACCACCTGATGCGGCCGTGTGACGGAGTTCTCCCCGCAGCGATGTCTTCGCTCGAAGGCCGCGGCAGGGACGCAGTCTCCTCAACAATCACTCCAGCCATGCGCAATCCTCACCACCGCGCATGGGTGGGAACGACCATGATCGTGCTGGCCGCAGCTCCTCTTGCGGCCCAGTACAACGAGCGCCCTGCACTGCTCGGATCGCGGTCTCCTGCCTGTGACGCCTCTGGACGTTCCATCAAAGACCACCGCGTCCGCGCGATCAGTTCGCGCGACGTGACCGCTGAAGGCGGCACCGCGTGGTTGTTCTTGAATGACCCATTCCTCGCGTACCAGCTCGGGCGCGACCTCAACTTCCGCGAGTTCCGCGAGCGCGACGGTGTGTTCGACGCGCAGGTCAGCAATCTGCTTGGCCCGATGCCGGACGGCACGACGAAGAAGATCACGGCCAACAACCACACGAGTTGCTCCGGGTGCCACAACCTGCCGCAGGGCAATCCGGGCGGCGGCACCAACTTCCACAAGGACAGCGGCTTCGGCCGCCAGGCGCCGCACTACTACGGCGGCGGCCTCGTCGAGATGCTCGCGATCCAGATCCGCGCGCAGATCCTCCATCATGTCGATCGCGACAAGAACGGCTGGGTCAGCGTGAACGAGTCGCAGCTCGCCGGCGACCGCGCCTGGATCGTCCCAAGTGACGGCGCAGAAGCGCTCGACTTCGGCAACCCGCGCCTCGACGGTGGCACCACGGGCAAGCCGCAGTTCAACAACATCGTCCGCGTCTGGTTCGTCGACGCGCAGGGCCGCACGGTGCCTGGCGCGACCTCGGTGAACGGCACGACGACGTTTGGCTACAACTTCGAACTCGTGTTCTGGGGATGGGGCCAAGGCCGCGGCCGTTCGGCGCTCAACCCCACGAACCGCGCGTTCTTGTGGGATCCATTCAAGACGCACGGCGGCCTTGAAGCGCATGACCCCTCGACGACCAACGATCCCGACGGCGACGGCGTGTCGCTGCCGAGCGTCGCGGGAGCGATCCAGTTCCCCGCCACGCACAAGCCAGCCGACCGCGGCATCGCGATGGATCCGCTCGGGTTCAGCCGCGACGACCCCGACCGCGACGGCCACCTCGCGGAGATCACCGAAGGCGACCTCGACGTCGGCGAGTGGTTCATGCTCAACGCACCGCGTCCGGCATTCGCAGGCACGCAGCGCGAATACGAGCGCGGCCTCCGCACGATGGAACGGATGGGCTGCACGTCGTGCCACACTGCGTCGTGGACGATCCACGCGCAGAACACGAACGCGGAGCAAGGTCCGCTCTACGCCGGTGACCGCCGGTTCTTCGACCTCGACGTGCAGTGGAACGCGCAACAGAAGCGACTCGAAGGTCGCGTCGTGCCGCTCTACGTCCGCCAAGGCGCTGGCTACGCAAGGCAGTTCGGCAACTACGAGGTGCCCGCGTTCTTCTCCGACCTGCGTCATCACGACATGGGCGAGGAATGCGAAGAACTCGACTTCGCCGGCCATACGAACCGCCTGTGGCGCACGCCGATGCTCTGGGGCGTCGGTTCGGGCTTCCCGTGGATGCACGACGGCCAGAGCCTCACGCTGCATGACGCGATCATGCGCCACGGCGGCGCAGCGCAGCAGAGCCGCGCGCTCTATGCGCGAGCCAGCGAGTCGGACCAGCAACGCCTCGTCGCGTTCCTCGACAAGCTGCGCCTCTACGACATCGAGTCGCTGCCGAGCGACATCGACGGCGACGGAGTCATCGCGAATGCGCATCTCGTGCAAGGCATGGACACCGGTGGCGAGCGCTTCAACGCAGAGTGGCTGTTTGCGACGCCGCTGCGGATCCAAGGGCTCTACGTCAACGGCGTCGGCACCGTGATCCGTTCCAACGCAGGAGTGAACGTCGCCGATGCCTACGGCCACAACCTGCTGCTTCGCCGCGACAGCGACGAAGATGGATGGCCCGACGTGTGGGACGCAGCCCCGATGACTGCGGGCTACAAGAACGGCACGAACCACTGAGTCTCACGGACGGCGCGCAGCGAAGCGCCGGTTGCTAGCGCTGGCGCAGTGGTGCGCCGCGCGCCGTCAGCGCGGTCCGGTCTCCGGGCCGCGCTTTTTCGTCAACGGGGCGAAGAACTCCCAGATGCGCTCGGTCGCGGGCCAATCGGGCGGATCGTCCGCGCCGCGCCAATCGCCGCGCTGGCCGCCCGGCCACGCGTGGCCGCCGCCGTCGATCGTGACCACGCGCACCGGCATGCCGCCGCCTTGCGTCCACGTCTCGATGCGCACGTTGCCTTCGACCTTCGACTCGGGCTCGCCCTTCTGCCCGTTGCGCGCGAGGTAGTGGTCGCGAGCGACCGCGACGGACGCATCGACGCGATCGCCCGCCTTGCCGACGCTGCGCTTGGGCCTTCCGCCGTCGTAGAGAACGTGCTCGTCCTTCGTGCCGTGCACGATCATCGCAGCGATCGGCAACGACGCGTCGCGCTGCGTGAAGTTCATTGCGCCTGCGACGGGCGCAATGCCCGCGAACACGTCTTCGCATTCGCGCGCAAGTCGATGGCACATCATCGCGCCGTTGCTCATGCCGGTGGCGAACACGCGATCGAGATCGATCGGCGCAAGCGTCCGCACGGACGCCAACACCGCGCGAACGAACCCCGCGTCATCGATCGCTTGATCCGCTGCGTAGACCGGAATGCCGCCGCTATTCCACGTCAGCAAGCGATTGCGGAAGTAGCCGGTGCCGTCGGGATAGACGACGCAGAAGCGTTCGCGATCCGCAATGCGCGAGAACCCTGTGGATTGCTCCGCTTGCGCGCCAGTGCCGCCGCCGCCGTGGAACATGAACACGAGCGCCGACGACTTCATGCGCTCGATGCCTGGCGGAACGTGCAGTCGATAACTGCGCGTGCGGCCACCATGCTCGATCTGCACGACCTCGGTGCGGCCCGCGACATCAGGCGATGCGATGAATGTGCGC
>CAIYFF010000565.1 GCA_903925435.1 uncultured Planctomycetota bacterium
ACTGGACCGCGATGCGTCGAAGCTCATCAGCCCATGCGATGCGATCGTCGGCGCGCACGGCGCGGTCGACGGCACCACGGTGTTCCAAGCCAAGGGCTTCCCCTACCGGCTTCTTGACCTGCTCGGCGACCCCGAACTCGTCGAGCGCTATCGCGATGGCGCATACGTCACGCTGCGCTTGAAGGCGAGCTTCTACCATCGCTTCCACTCGCCGTGCGATGCCGCCGTTCGCCGCGTTGTCTACATCTCGGGCGACACCTGGAACGTCAACCCGATCGCGCTGAAGCGCGTGGAGGCGCTGTTCACCAAGAACGAGCGCGCGGTGATCGAGGTGCAACCACAAGAAGGCGACGGCCAGATCGCGCTCGTCGCCATCGCAGCGATCCTCGTCGCGAGCGTCCGACTCAACTGCCTCGGCGCTGACTTCGATCTGCGCAAGCGCGGAGCGAACCCCATCGACGTCGACGCGCACTACCGCCGCGGCGACGAACTGGGCTGGTTTCAGCATGGCAGCACGATCGTGCTGTTCGCAACCAAGGGTCACTCGCTGCTCCCGCACATCCGCGAAGGCGCGTTCGTCCGCATGGGCGAGCCCCTGCTCGCACGCCCCGCCACAGCCACCTCTACGCCAACGGAGACTCCATGACCGCAACACCCGCCACGGATCGCCCCATGTCCTTCCGCGAATTGCTCGCGACGCAGCGCTGGGATGATCACCGCTTCTACCACCACAGCCGCATCAACCAGACGTTGCACCTGATCAGCGCGATCAGCTTCGTCATTGCCTACGTCTACTTGTTCATCGATCCCGTCGTGTCCGCGTTCCTTGGCTGGGGCGTGTCGATGCTGACGCGTCAGTCGGGGCACTTCTTCTTCGAGCCCAAGGGCTTCGACGTCGAGAACAACGTGACGCACGAGCACAAGGAAGCAATCAAGGTCGGCTACAACCTCGCGCGCAAGTACGTGCTGATGTCGGCGTGGGCGCTGTCCACGCTCATCCCTTGGGCAACGCCGACGATGTTCGGGCTCTCGGAGCCTTGGCAAGACGCGCACGGCTACGCAACGCAAGTCGCCGTGATGTGGATCTCAGTTGGCGTGATGGCGATCCTGCTGCGCACCGTCTACCTCGCCGCGACGGTCGCTCCGATCCAAGGCATCGCGTGGATGACCAAGATCCTGACGGACCCGTTCCACGACATCCGCATCTACTGGAAGGCGCCGCTGTGCCTCTTGCGCGGCGAGATGCTCGATCCGATGACGGACTGGCCCGAGCCGATGCGCCGGGCCTGATCGCAGAAAGGGCAAGGGGAAGAGAACGCAGACCGAGCGCTGCGTCGCGCCGTTGCTGCTAGCCCAAGGCGCGCGCGGTCAGCGAGCGACTGCAGTCGTGTCGTGCGGCGATGACTCCGGCCGCGGGATCTCGACCATCGCAGCCACGGGCACAGGCTGCGCGTCCAGCAGTGGGCGACGGCGCTTGCGGTCGCGGCCGAGCAACACGGAGATCGTCTCGCGCAGCACGCGCTTCTGGATCGACTTGTGCGTCAGTTGCGGACTGCTCCACCACCAGCCGTCCGTGACCATGGCCTCGGCCGCAGCCACGAACCGCGTGCAGAACTCGCCGAACTCCTCCTCGGTGAGGTCATGGCTGAACAGGAAGCGACCGCTGCCTACCCAACTCATCGTGATGCCTGCGGCGCGCAGGTAGTACTGGAACATCCAGCTGTAGCGGCTCGGCAGCGTGAACAACGTCGTCCACACCGACACCATGTTGGCGACGCGCATGGGAAGTCCGCGCGTGGCGAGCATTCCGTTGAGCTTGGTCGCACGTTGGTTCCAACGTGCATCGATGTCGTGGTAGCCCTCTTGCACCTCAGGCCAATCGAGATGCTGCAAGAACTCGTTCATCGCAGTCATGACGTAGGGATGCGAATTGAACGTGCCGCGCGCGAAGCAAATGTCGGTCGGGCGCTCGTCGCGGTAACGACGCATCAAATCGGCCGACCCGCAAACGACGCCGATCGGCAATCCGCCTGCGACCGTCTTGCCGTAGGTAACGAGATCGGCGCGCACGCCGAAGTACTCCTGCGCGCCGCCGAGCGCCAAACGGAAGCCGAGGAACACCTCGTCGAAGATCAGCACGATGCCGCGCTGCGAACAGACTTCGCGCAGTTGGCGGAGCCACGCAGCGTAGGCCTCCTTGTCGTAGCAAACCGTGCGACTGCTCGTCACCAGCATCGAGTCCGTCGGCGCGTTGCCGTTGGGATGCATGGCCTGCAGCGGATTGATCAGCACGCACGCGATGTCGTTGCGCGTGGCGAGCACGCGCAGAGAAGTCGCCGACATGTCCTTCAGCGTGTAGACCTCGCGCGCGGGACGCGGATTGCCGACGCCCGCTTGCACGCCGTCCCACCAACCGTGGTATGCGCCGCAGAAGCGAACGATGTGCGACTTCTTGGTGTGATACCGCGCGAGCCGCACGGCCTGCATCACGGCCTCCGTTCCAGACATGTGGAACGAGACCTGTTCCTTGTGCGAGATGCGCTTGAGTCGCTCGACGTTGTCGATCACCACTGGGTGGTATGGGCCCAACACCGGGCCAAGCGCCTCCGCGCGCCTGCACGCGCGCTCGATGCAGCCCTTGTAGAAGTCGTAGCCAAACACGTTGACGCCATACGCGCCGGTGACATCGAGGCTCCAGTTGCCGTCGAGGTCTTGGATGTGGCGACCGCGAGTTGCCTGAACGACGAGGCCGAGCCGGAACGACTTGCGCACCTTCTCACGGAACTGGAAGGGCACCCGGTAGCGATTGACGAACTCGACGTCGGCGAGGCCATCCTCCACCGCGCCGCTGTAGGCAAGCGTCTTGGGCGCCTTGCGCGCGAACTGCTCCGCGAGCCGTTGGAACGCAGCGCGACGCTGCTGCTGCACGGACTCGGGCGCATCGTCAGCCGCGAAGAACTCCTCGTCGTCGTACTCGTAATACGGGATCCACTTGGAGACGCGACGCGCCATGCGCGCATGGCCGCGCAGGGACGGATGCTTGGCCCGCGACAACAACAGGCGCGCACGCGCCCAACGGGCTGCGAACAGGGCGGCGATCCCGCCGCCTACGAACAGAGCAGCTTGCATCAGAAGGCCTCCGTAGTGGCATGCGACACGCGGTGGTCGACGAGGTAGCGGTCGACGGCTTCCGGCGAGCGATCGTCCTCGTCGTGTTGCGCCACCTTCTTGTTCTTCTTGAAACGCTCGCGGTACGAGTCGGAGTCGAGGATCGCAGAGAACGGCTCCGCCAGCTTGTTCTGCTCCACGAACGCGCGCGCTGCTGCGCCCATTCGCTTGCGGCGATCGAGGTCGAGCAGCTTGTGCATCGCATCGACGAGCGCATGCACTTCGCGGCCCTTGACGCAGTAGCCCGTGACTTCGTGCACCATCAGCTCTTGCGGGCCGCCTTGGTCAGAGACAACCACGGGCAAGCCCGATGCCTGCGCCTCGAGCGGCGCGTTGCCCCACGTGTCCGTCGTGCTCGGAAACAGCTTCACGTCCGCCGACGCGTAGGCAATCGACAACTCCTGGCCCTCCAAGAAGCCGGTGAAGGTCACGGGTTCGCCCGCGAGCTTGGCCTCCAGAGCCTTGCGGTATGGCCCGTCGCCGACGAGCGCCAGGTGCACGTCAGGCCGCTCCTTGCGCAACTCGACGAAGGCATCCGCGAGCGTGTCGAGGTTCTTCTCGAGCCCGATGCGCCCAACGTAGAGGAACGTCGTGGCGCCCTCAGGCACGCCGTATCGCTGCCAGAAGTCGTCGATCTTGTGCTTGGGATGGAAGCGATCTGCATCGACCCAGCGGTCGAGGATCAACAGCTTGCGATTGCGCATGCCGCGCTGGTGCAAGAGCCGCGCGATGAACTTGCTCGGCACGACGACCTCATCCACCGAGTGGTAGAAGAGACACATGTACTTCCACGCGAGAGCCTCGAGGCTGACGTCGCGCGTGTAGTTCTCGACGTACTCCGGGAAGCTCGTGTGGTAGGTCGAAGACGTCTCGATCTGCAGCAGCTTCGCGGCCATCAGGCCGGCGATGCCGATCGCGCCAGGCGTGCTGATCTGCATCTTGGTGAACCCCGACTCCTGCAAGTACTTGAGCAGGTCAAGGAACGGCGGGATGCGGATCTGCAGGCCCTGGTACTCGGGGAAGTCGAGGTTGACGATCGAGGGCAGGATCCGGAGTTGGCCGCTATCGATGTAGCGCTGCGCATCGGCAGCGGCGATCACCTCGGCGCGCTCGGAGTCGTGCAGGCACGTGACGACCGTGAAGTCGACGCCGCGCCGCTTGGCCTCGTCGATCATCTTGCGGATCGTGCGCGCGACACCGTTGATCTCGAAGAACGTGTCCGTGACCAGCACGAGCTTCTTGTGCTCGCCGAAGTCGAATCGACTGCGCACGTCCTCTACGATCTGCCGGTCCGAACTCTGGTGCAGGTAGCTGACCAAGTACGGCAGCGACACGAACACGTTGGACGCCGCGAGCGCCACGCCTTCCTTGACGAGCCGAATGAGGTCGAGCGACTGCGCAGACCGAAGCCGTTCGACGTAGCGGCGGAAGATGCGATGAATCAGCGAACTGACGACCAGGAAGATGCGGTCGTCGGTGCGCGCAGCGTCCGCGAGCTTGCGCCGGAACTCGACGTCGCTGAGCAACGCTGCAGCCTCGTCGGCGAGGATCGCTTCAAACGCGCGGTCTGCGTCGCGGCCCTTGCGACGCATCGAGGCCAGCTTCTTCAGCGTCATGCGAGCTTGGAAGCCGACCTTCTGCCACACGCTCGTCGATTGCGAATCGAAGACGAAGCGCAGCAGCTCATGGATTGGCCCGCCCATCCGGACCGTGCGCTGCGCCGGGTTCTTCTGTGTGCCCTGCCCAGGCTGCGCGCCGCCCTTGCGGTGGCCATCGTAGAGCAGCTTGACCATCGCATGCGCAAGCGTCACCGGACCGCCGTGCTCGCCGCCGATCGCAGTGCGCCGATTGCGGATCGCGTCGATGAGATCGTTTGGCGTGGACTCGCGACCCTCTGGCGACAAGAACTCCGTCCACGTGCGGCCTTGGTTGATGCCGGAGTGATCGTCAGATCCGGCGACGATCCCCTTGAGCCACGGCGTGCGACCGCGCGGGACGATGCCATGCTTGTTGGCGAGGCGCTCGATCGTCTCGCGGTCGAGCGACGTCACGAGCCGATGCGTGAACTCGTTGAGCGATCGCGTGCGCGTGCCATTGCGCACCTCAAGGCACGGAAACAGCAGCAGCGCCTTCTCGATGTGGTCCGCCGTGAGCGCGCCTTCGCGGCCGTAGGGCCGGTTTTGCGTGCTCATCAACGGGTGCGTCATGAAGTAGGCGATCCGATTGCCTGCCTTCGAGTTCGCTTCTTGCGCGATCTCGGTCTCGACGTAGTCGAGCATCTCGTAGAGGTTCGATCGCAACCGATTGACCTCGGCGAACTGCGCCTCGGTCATGTTGGCGACCGTCACGTGGATGTTGCAGCCGTCCTCAGGGAACGTCGCTGTCATCTCCGAGCTGATGAAGACGCCAGGAAGATGCGCATCGAGCATCTCCTTCACGCCATCGATCGAGTTGTGATCCGTCAGCGTGACGAGACCCATGCCCTGCGCGCGCAGTTCTCGATAGGTAGCGAGGGGGTCGCTGTAGGACTCCGGGATCGCGAACGTGTTCGCCGCGTAGTAGTCGGTGACGTTCGAGGCGTAGCTATGGAGATGGAAGTCGACCTTGGTCGTGCGCTTGCCAGTCATGCGTGAGAGGTCGCGCAGGCTCCGCTGCGACTACTGAGCGCTCGCCGCCGCGGCGAAGCAGAGCAGTCGTGAATGCGGACATCTGCCACGATGGATTGCGATGGAACCGCGCGAATGTGCAGAACCCGCGATCGCACAAGCAAGATTCGCGCAATGCGATACGCGCGCTTCCCACGCTGCCGCGCAAACGTAGTTGTGCACGCATGGCATCGAGCACGGTCTCAACAGGTTGGCTGTTCTTCCGCAAGTTCCTGCGCAATCCGCGCGAGGTAGGAGCCTTGCTACCGAGCACTCGCAGCCTCGGCGACGAGATGGTGCGCGATCTATCGCTTACGAGAGGCGACGTCATCGTCGAGTACGGCTGCGGCACGGGTTCGTTGACGGCATCGATCGCCCAGGCAGTGCAGCGCGTCCCCGGCGTGAGGTATCTCGGCATCGAGCGCGAGGCTGCGTTCTGCGACGTGCTGTCGCGGAGATTCCCTCAGCTCGACTTCGCGGCGGACCGCGTCGAGAACGTCCAAGCATTGCTCGCAGCAAGAGGGTTCCCCGCGCCGCGCGCGATCCTCTCGGGCCTTCCGCTGATCTTGCTTCCCAACATGGAGGCGATCGTCGACGGCGCGTTGGAAGCACTCGCTCCCGGCGGCGAGTTCCGCACCTTCAGCTACATCCAATCGTGGCCAACGCCTGCAGCGTTTCGACTCCGCAGAGCCTTCCGCGAGAAGTTTGCGAGCCACGGACGCAGTCCACTCGTGTGGTCCAACTTCCCGCCTGCGTGGGTGCTGCGTGGCATGAAGCACGACGACCTCGACGATTGAAGGCCGCGCGAACAAACCGCGAAGACGTCGTTTGGATTGCCAGGGCCTTCACATCGCGCGTCGCAACTTCACGCGCGCGCGATTTCCTCGCGAGATTCGGAGCCAAGCTTCATTCGACGACGCTCGCAGCTTGACGCGGGGAGGGACAACAGTGGTCCTCACTAGTCACTAGCTTCTTCTCCAAGACCCAAATGCACATCCGCAACATCAAGATCGCGCCGCTCGCAGCCCAGTCGCTGCTCGCGTTCGCCGCCTTGACGGTCGCCTCGGCGAACGTCCAGGCCCAGACTGTCACCCAGGGCCCGAGCTCGTCCCGCACTCCCTATCTCGTTCCCGCCTACAGCAGCGGCTCCATCGTCCGCAGCATCACGTCGATCGCGACCGCGACCGACCTCG
>CAIYFF010000566.1 GCA_903925435.1 uncultured Planctomycetota bacterium
CACCGCTTCGCCTTGGATGTATTCGCCAAGGGCGGACGCCCGCCCATCGTTGAGCAACGCTGCGCTCAGCCCAAAGCGCGTGCGCATGTGCTGCACCATCGGGAACGCATCGAGCGGCAGATTGGGCGCGATCTCGATCGTCTGGCCATCCGCGGAGATCACTCCCGCGGTGCCGATGCCGATCGCCGAAGGCGCCTCGACGCCGCTCGGCATGTCCTGCTGCGCGGCAGCGATCGCACCCTCCAAGGCGGGTAGGAACACGCTTCGATCCCGGCTCGTAGGGATGCGCTGCGCGTTGAGCACGCGGCGATCCTCAGTGACGAGCGCTACGCGGCACTTGGTGCCGCCGAGGTCCGCAGCGAGTACGCACTTCATGGGCGCGGCATCGTAGAAGTGGAATCCCAAATGGCCAGCGAGCGAGGCAAAGCCACGAAGGCCGCTGGCTCTTTGGGAAACCACTCCTGCCTATCGCTCCTGCGCAGCAGGCAGCGGCCGCGAGTGGCTCAGCGCGCTGCGTGCGCGGAGTCCTCTTCGGACAGGGCCTCCATCAACTCACTGAGGAGCGACACCATCTGGGCCTGTTGCTTCTCGACCGCAGTGATGCGGCGCATGACCTTCTCGATCACCGGCGGCAAGAGCGCCTCGGTGACGAAGGTCTTCACCATCCCGAACGTCTCAACCTGCTGCGGGTTGGCGTTCTTCTCGAAGTGCATCCGGTAGGCGTTTTGCAGGGCAACCTGCGTGGCCTCCAGAATCTCACGGCTGACGTCGGCGACGTCGAGCCCATGATGCGCCAGCTTGAACGACTCGACCTTGTAACGATGCAGCGCGTCCTTCAGCTTCTTCTTCACGGTTGTGCTCCTCGGTCGCGGCTCAGCCGCGGAACCGACCGAGCAGCAGACACGTGTTGTGACCCCCGAAGCCCAGCGAGTTGCTGATCGCGTGCTCGATGCGCATGTCGCGCGCCGTGTTGGGCACGTAATCGAGGTCGCAGGCCGGGTCAGGGTTCTCGTAATTGATGGTGGCGTGAACTTGGCCGCGAGCGATCGACAGCGCCGTGACAGCGAGTTCGATCGCACCCGACGCGCCGAGGAGATGGCCGACCATCGACTTGGTCGAAGACACGGCCAACTTCTTGGCGTGATCAAGAAACACCTTCTTGATGGCCAGAGTTTCGATCTTGTCGTTGAGCTCGGTGCTCGTGCCGTGCGCGTTCACGTACTGTACGGACTCTGGCCCAACCCCTGCGTCCACCAACGCCTGGCGGATTGCCCGGCTTGGACCATCGCCAGTCTCGTTGGGCGCCGTGATGTGGCTTGCGTCATCGGTCGAACCAAATCCAAGCACTTCGGCGAGGATCGTGGCTCCGCGCTTCTTCGCGTGCTCGAGCTCTTCGAGGACCAGCGCCGCGCCGCCTTCGCCCATGACGAAGCCATCGCGATCGCGATCGAACGGACGGCTCGCGCGCTTGGGGTCGTCGTTGCGCGTCGACAGTGCGCGCAGCGAGCAGAAACCACCGAGGCCGAGCTCGGTCGTCGCCGCTTCACTGCCACCGGTCAGCATCAGGTCGGCTTCGCCCCACTGAATGGTGCGTAGCGCGAGACCAATCGCATGGCTGCTGCTCGCGCAAGCGGAGCTCGTGACGTAGCACGTGCCCTGCAAGCCGAACCGAATCGCAGCCTGGCCGGCGACCGCGTTGGCCATCATCTTCGGCACGAAGAACGGGCTGATGCGATCGGCGCCGCGCTCCAACTGGAGCACCTTGCTGGCCTCGATTTCGTGGATGCCACCGATGCCCGTACCCAAGATGCAACCCGCGCGAGTCGGGTCGATCTTGGTCACGTCGAAGCCCGCGGACTTCATCGCCTCATCCGCTGCGACGATGTAGTACTGGGTGTAGCGGTCCAGCTTCTTCGCCTCGGGTCGGGCGAAGTACTTTTCCGGATCCCAACCCCACACCTCGCACGCGAACTTGGTCGTGTGCTTGCTGGTGTCGAACTTGGTGATCAGACCTGCGCCCGATTCACCGCGCAGGATCCTGTCCCAGGTGGTCGGAAGGTCGAGGCCGAGCGAACTGACCGCACCCAGCCCCGTGATGACGACGCGACGACGTGCCATAGCGATGGAAGGGCGAGGCCTAGCCCCGCCTAGAGTGACCAGTGGGAGTTACCCAGAGCGGGGACGATCTCAGCTCAGCTTGTCCGTGATGTACTTCACGGCATCGCCGACCGTCTGGATCTTCTCGGCGTCCTCGTCCGGGATGTTGATCTCGAACGCATCTTCGAACTCCATGACGAGCTCGACGGTGTCCAGCGAGTCTGCGCCCAGGTCATTGATGAACGAAGTCTCGTTCGTGATCTTGTCGCGCGTAGTACCGAGCTGTTCGCAGACGATGTTCAGCACTTGCTCTTGGACGTTTTCGACCTTCGACACTGTTTCTATCCTCAGTAGCTAGGGAATGGGGCCCGCCCCGCGGGTCATGCCCGGGGTGCGATACCAGGGGTTCAAACTACATGGTCATGCCGCCGTCCACCACAAGCGTCTGGCCTGTGATGTAGGAAGCGGCTTCGCTGCACAGGAACAGGACCGCGGCCCCGATGTCCTCGGGAGCGCCAAATCGGCCCAGTGGGATCTCCTTCAGCATGCCGGCCTTGAGATCCTCGGGGATCTGCGCCGTCATGTCGGTGGCGATGAAGCCAGGAGCAATCAGATTGCAGGTCACGTTGCGGCCCGCGAGTTCCTTCGCGAGCGACTTGGTCATGCCGGCGAGCCCAGCCTTGCTGGCCGCGTAGTTGACCTGCCCCGCGTTGCCGGTGATGCCGACCACGGAGCCAATGTTGACGATGCGACCACCGCGGGCCTTGGCCATCGCGCGCGCAAAGGCCTTGCAGACCAAGAACGGCCCGCGCAGGTTCGTGTCGACTACCGCGTCGAAGTCCTCGGCGCCCATGCGCAAGAACAGGTTGTCGCGCGTGATGCCGGCGTTGTTGACCAGGATGTCGAGCTTGCCGTGCGCGTCGAGGATCGACTTCGCCAGCACTTCCACCTGCGCTTCGTCGCTGACGTCGCAAACGGCCGCGATCGCCTTGCCCGCGGCATCCGCGCACGCAGCGAGCGTCTCGTCACATCCGCCGGCCTTCGTGGACGTGCAGACCACGGTTGCCCCGCTCTTCGCCAGCGTGACCGCAATGGCACGGCCGATGCCGCGCGACGCGCCAGTGACGAGGGCGATCTTGGACGTAAGCAGAGGCGTGCTCATGGATGGCGAGAGTGCAGTGGGAATGCGAAGGCGGATCGAGTGGGAACTACGAAATCACCAACGCAACACGATGTGGCCCCAAGCGAGACCTGCGCCGAACGCGGGCATGACGGCGAGCTTGCCCTTCTTGAGCCGACCAGCGGCCACAGCCTCGCTCAGCGCGATCGGCACGGACGCCGCCGACGTGTTGCCGAAGCGCTCGATGTTGCTGTAGACGAGGTCCATCGGCAGCCCTAGCGAGTCCATCGCGGACTCGATGATCCGCTGGTTGACTTGGTGCGGGATGATCACGCCGATCTCATCGAGACCGTATTGGTCGACGACTCGCTGCACCAACTCGGCGAACACGCGAACCGCGAAGCGGAACACCTTGGTTCCGCCCATCTTCATGAAGTGCAGTCGCTGGTCGACGCTCGCATGGCTCGCGGGGTGGCGGCTACCGCCGCCGGGGACCGCGAGCACGTCCTCGCTGGCGCCTTCCATCTGGATGGAGCCGCCGAGGAATTCGCCGCGCTTTGCGCGGTCGTGCGAGGTGTAGATCGCAGCGCCAGCACCATCGCCGAACAACACGCACGTGTTGCGGTCGGTGTAGTCGACGATGCGACTGAGGATCTCCGCGCCAACAACCAGCACCGTCTTGTAGACGCCGCTGCGGATGAAGCCGGCCGCGATCTGCGAACCGAACACGAAGCCCGAGCACGCTGCGGCTACGTCGAAGCCGCCCGCGCGGACGGCGCCGATCTCCTTGCCGATGCGACACGCGGTGGC
The DNA here is from genome assembly GCA_903925435.1 of uncultured Planctomycetota bacterium. Lineage (GTDB taxonomy): Bacteria > Planctomycetota > UBA1135 > UBA1135 > UBA2386 > SXPK01. The sequence goes on from CAIYFF010000566.1 coordinate 4,028, forward strand.
CGGGAAGACCTGATCGCCCGTAACCGTGCAGCAGATCACGAGGTCGATCTCCGCAGGATCGATGCCCGCGTCGGCGATCGCACGCTGCGCAGCCAGAATGCCGATGCGGCTGGTGTCCAGGTCCTTCGCCGCGATGCGCCGCTCCCGGATGCCCGTCCGCTGGACGATCCAATCATCCGTCGTGTCGACCATCTTCTCGAGGTCGGCGTTGGTGAGGCGCGTCTCGGGGACGTAGTGACCGAGGCCAAGAAGCCCCATCGGGATCAAAGTCTGCATGGGCAGTCCTCGCGCGATCAGTGGGTCGCTTCGGGGCTCTGCGCTGCAAACGCGCGAGCCGCCTCGACGATGTGCTGGTTGACCTGCGCCGTCAGCGCCTTCCGCGCAAAACGAATCGCGTTACAGAATGCTGGAGCCTGGGAGCGGCCGTGGCAGATCGTCACAACGCCATCGACGCCGAGCAGCAGCGCGCCGCCGTACTCGGAGTAGTCGATGCGGGGCATGATCGCGGCGAGCACGCCTTGGATCTTCTCCTTCTCGACGCCGACCTGCTTCATCGCGCCCACCATCGTACGCAGCACGTATTCGGCGCAACCTTCGCTGACCTTCAGCATCACGTTGCCGGTGAATCCGTCGCTGACCACGACATGGCAGTCGCCGGAGAACACCTCGACGCCCTCGACATTGCCGTGGAAGGCGATCGGCATCTGTTTCAGGATCTGGCGGGCTTCCTTCACCAGCGGCGTGCCCTTCAGCTCCTCGCTACCGATGTTGAGCATGCCGACCTTGGGTTGGTCGACGCCGAATGTCCCGCGGTAGTAGGCAGCACCCATCAGCGCGTATTGCGCGAGGTGCAGCGGCTTCGGCTGCGGATTGGCGCCGACGTCCAGAACAAGGAATGGGTTCTTTTCGCCCGCGATGATCGCGCCGATCGCAGGGCGGCGGATGCCTTCGAGGCAGCCGAGACCCATCGTCGCCGCAGCCACGCACGTGCCGGTGGAGCCAGCGCTCACGAAGGCGCCAGCCTTCTTCTGCTGCACCAACCCGACGCCAACCGCGATGCTGTTGCGCGGCTTCTTGCGCATGGCCTCGGTCGGCGTGTCCGTGTCCTCAAGGACATCGGGCGAGTCGACAATCTCCACGCCCTCGAGTCCGCCTTGCTTGGCGGCCTCGCGAACGACCGCCTCAGGACCGACGAGGATCAGATCGGACGGCTGGGCATAGCCGCGCTGAAACGCGAGCTTGACACCAGCGATCACTTCCTTGGGGCCGTGGTCGCCACCGACCGCATCGAGCACGATCTTGGTCATCGAGGGTATCCCTTCCTCTGTTGGCCGAGGGTTTGCGCCGACGGTTGTCGTCGGCGCAAAGCGCAGCTACTCGCCGCGCTCAGGACCGAACGGTCGGTCCCACTGTCGCGAATCGTCCGAGTGCGAGGATGGCAGGACGTTCGAGAAGAAGTTGCTTCGCGATCAGTTCGGGCTGCTCGCCACGACAACCTGCTTCGTGCGGTAGTAACCGCAGTTGGCGCAGATCGTGTGCGGACGGATCATCGTGCTGCAGTGTGCGCAGCGGACCAGCTGAAGGCGGTCCAGTGCCAAGTGTGCGCGGCGGTGACCCTTGCTCGCGCGGCTCAGTTTTCTCTTCGGGTTTGCCATGGGCTGAAAAGCCGCTCCTGTCGCGGCGTGAGGCCAGCGGAAGCCGCTGGCCAAGTTGGAAGGCGGGGCAGATTACGGACGAAGCCCCGGAAGTCAAACACTCCGACGGGCCAGCGCGCGACGGATTGTGGAGCGGTGGCCGCCAGAGAGAACGTCGGCAACCCAAGGTGCGGCCCGTAGTTCGACCGCACTCGGCAGCTTGCGCTGCAGCGTGGTTGCCGTGTGGGCCAGCACCTCAGAGCGACAAGCCAGCCGCACGCAACGCCTGCTGCGCCGCCTGCACCGCATCCGCCGCCTTGCTCGGATCCTTGCCCTTGCCCTGCGCCAGGTCCGGCTTGCCGCCGCCACCACCGCCAACCACCGCCGCGACCTGCTTGACGAGGTCGCCCGCCGTCAGCTTGCCGTGCAGTTGCGGGCTCACGCAGGCAACGATGCCCACCTCATCGGCCTGCTTGCTGACGATCACCGCGCAAACGGGACCCATCGACTGCAGAGCGCGACGAAGAAGGTCTTGCCCGTCCTTCGTGGAAAGCCCCGGGCGGTCGTAGACCACGGCGTGCACGCCAGCGGTCTCCTTCGCGAGGGACTTGAGCTTCGCGAGTTCGACGTCGAGGTCGGCCGCGAGCGCCTTTTCGAGGTCCTTCTTGGTGCGCTTCAGTTCGTCGCCGATCTCCGCGATGCGGTCGCCGATCTTGGCGGTCGGCACCTTCAGCGCGAACGACAACGCCGCAAGCTGCTCGCGCTCCTGCTGGCAGAGGCGCAACGCAACGAGTCCCGTCACGGCTTCCATGCGGCGAGTGCCGGCGCTGACCGCCGCTTCGCTCGTGATGCGGAACATGCCGATGTTGCCGCTGTTCTTCACGTGCGTGCCGCCGCACAGCTCCTTGCTGAAGTCCGAGACCTGCAGCGTGCGCACACGGTCGCCGTACTTCTCGCCGAACAGCGCGGTGAAGCCCATGCCCTTCGCCTCGTCGAGGCCACGCACTGCAGCCTGCACTGGCGAAGCGAGCAGGATCTGCGCGTTGACCTCGTCCTCGACCTGCTGCAGTTGCGCAGCCGTCGGCTTCTCGGGCTGCGTGTAGTCAAAGCGGAGGCGATCGGGCGCCACTTCGCTGCCGGCCTGCGACACGTGCTTGCCGAGGATCTTCTTGAGGGCCGCGTGCAACAGGTGCGTTGCCGTGTGGTTCCGTTCGGTCGCCGAGCGCGCGTCGACGTCGACCTGGAACTCCGCATGCTGACCGGCTTCGACGCTGCCTTGCGTCACCGTGCCGTGATGCAGGTGGAATCCATCGAGCGCCGCCACGTTGTCGATGCGGACCGAACCAGACGCCGTCGTCACCGTGCCCCGGTCGCCGACCTGGCCGCCGCCCTGCGCGTAGAACGGAGTGGCGCTAGCAACCAAGACGACCTTCTGGCCCAGGTCCGCGCGTGCGGCCAACGCATCGTCCTCGCCGACGATGGCGAGCAACTTCGTGCTCTCCAGCAAGCGCTCGTAGCCAGTGAATTGAGTCGCAGCGTGGCCCTGGTCGCGCAACTTGACCGCAACGCTCGCGGTGAACACCGCATCCGACGTCGCCATGCTCGCGCGCGCGCGCTGACGCTGTTCTTCCATCGCGCGCTCGAACTCGGTTTCGTCGAGCTGGTGGCCAGCCTCCTCCATCACCTTCTGCGTGATGTCGATCGGGAAGCCGTAGGTGTCGTGCAGCAAGAACGCGAACTGGCCGCTGCCAGCCGTCGGCTTGCCTGGCTTGTTCTTCTGCAGGAAGTCCTGCAAGCGCGCGGTGCCCTGTCGGTAGACGACGAGGAAGTTCTCTTCCTCGCCGCGGATCACGGCGCGGCACTGCGCCGCGTTGTCGCGAACTTCGGGATACTGGTCGCCCATCAGTTGGCCGACGAGGTCCACCATCTCGAACAAGAACGGCTGCTGCAGCCCGAGTTCGTAGCCGTCGCGAGCAGCGCGACGCAGGATCTTGCGCACGACGTAACCGCGCCCTTCGTTGCTCGGCAGCGCGCCGTCCGCGATGCAGAACGTGATCGCGCGGACGTGGTCCGCTACACGGCGCATGCGGATGTCGCGCTTGCTGTCCTTGCCGTAGGCGATGCCCGTCACCTTGCCGAGGTGATCGAGGTAGGGGCGGAACAGTTCGGTCTCGAAGTTGTTCTTCGCACCCTGCAGCACTGCGGCGATGCGCTCGAGCCCGAGGCCGACGTCGATGTTCTTCTGCGGCAGCGGCTTCAGCGAGCCGTCGGACTGGCGGTCAAACTGCGTGAACACGCAGTTGCCGACCTCGGTGAACCGATCATCCGGCAGCGACTCGAGTCCCTTCTTGTCTGGGTAGGGCAACCCCGGCTTGCTGTCGAAGTAGAGCTCGCTGCAAGGACCGCACGGACCATTGGGACCTTTGCTCGGCGCTTCTGCGGGCCAGAAGTTCTCCTTCTCCCCAAAGCGGAACACCCTGTCAGGCGACAGCCCAACCACGTCCGTCCAGATCGCGAACGCTTCGTCGTCATCCTTGTAGACCGTGACGACCATCTGCTCCTTCGGGATCTCGCACACTTCGGTGAAGAAGGACCAGATCCACTGGATGCACTCCTTCTTGAAGTAGGCGCCGAACGAGAAGTTGCCCAGCATCTCGAAGAACGTGTGGTGCCGCGCCGTGAACCCGACGTTGTCGAGGTCCGGCACGCGCAGGCACTTCTGCGACGTGGTGATGCGCTTGTGCGGCAGCGTGCCCTTGCCCAAGAACATGTCCTTGAACTGGTTCATGCCTGCGCCCGTGAACAAGAGCGTCGGGTCGTTGGCGGGAACCAGAGAATCGGACGGGTAGATCGCGTGGCCCTGCTCTTGGAACAAAGCGAGGTAGCGACGGCGGATCTCGGCGGCGGACAGCGGCTTCATTGGGGCGAAGGTTGTAAAGAACGATGCCGCGCAGGGGCAAGCAGCCTCCTGCACGGCATCGCTCAGTTTCGCGTCGTCAGCGCCTGTCGCGCTGCGACGGCGGCCTACTCGCCGACGTCCGACCCAGCGGCCGGACCGCGCGACGCGCCGCCATTCGAGGAGCCCGATCGCGCCGGGCTGCTGCTCTCGCCGCGCGGCACTGCGAGCGCGCTCTGGCCCGCGACGGGCATGAACTTCTGGAGCAACTCGGCCTCGATCTTCTTGGCGAGGTCCATGTTCTCCTTGAGGAACTCGCGCGCCTTCTCGCGGCCTTGCCCCAGTCGGTGCTCGCCGTAGCTCACCCAGGTGCCCGAGCGCTTGAGGACGCCACAGTCGACGCCGATGTCGAGCAACTCGCCGAGGCGATTGATGCCCTCGCGGAAGAGGATGTCGAACTCCGACTTGCGGAACGGCGGGGCGACCTTGTTCTTGACGACCGTCGCCTTCGTGCGCGAACCGACCGGCTCCTCGCCATCCTTGATCTGGCCGATGCGGCGGATGTCGATGCGGACCGAGGAATAGAACTTCAGCGCGCGGCCACCCGTCGTGGTCTCGGGGCTGCCAAACATCACGCCGATCTTCTCGCGGATCTGGTTGATGAAGACCAACGTCGTCTTGGTCTTGGCGGTTACCGCGGTGAGCTTGCGCAGCGCCTGGCTCATGAGGCGAGCCTGCAGACCGACGAAGCTGTCGCCCATCTCACCTTCGATTTCAGCCTTCGGCACCAGGGCCGCGACCGAGTCGATGACGATCACGTCGACTGCGCCCGAACGCGCGAGCGTCTCGCAGATGTCGAGGGCCTGCTCGCCGTTGTCCGGCTGCGAAATCAGCAGCGAGTCGAGGTCGACGCCGAGGCGCTTGGCGTATTGCGGATCGAGCGCGTGCTCCGCGTCGATGAATGCGCAGACGCCGCCCGAACGCTGTGCGTTGGCAACGACGTGCAGAGTGAGCGTCGTCTTGCCCGACGACTCCGGCCCGAAGATTTCCACCACGCGTCCGCGCGGCAGGCCCTTGCCGCCGATGGCGAGGTCGAGTCCGAGGCTACCGGTCGAAATGCCGTCGACCGGCTGGGGCGTATCTTCGCCCATGCGCATGATCGAGCCCTGACCGTAGGACTTCTGGATCGAGAGAATGGCGTCTTGGAGCGCCTCGTTGACGACTGGCTTCTTGCCCGCTTCGGGCTTGCCCATTTCTGGCTTACCTGCTTCTGGCTTCTGCGGCTTCATCGCGTCCTCCCTAAGGAATGTGCTGCGAACTTCTGATGGCGGGGCACTCTAGCGTCGGACCCTTACGGATACCAAACACTTTTCCGGAATGCCGTGCAGGACGAGGGTCGTCCGCTGCCGGCGAATCGACCGGCGGAGCAAACGCGCCCCGCCACCAAGGAGTGACCTTGCGGGGGGAAGCAATGGCGGAGATTCAGCGCGGCCTGGCGAACCGGACGCGTTGCTCCCCACCAGCTTGGACCTTGAGCTGCACCCGCATCGCACCCCTCGGGTCGGTTGCCCGCGGTGCGGCCGAACTCTCGTCCATCGCCACCAGGACTTCGCCACCCAACCCGGCGTAGCGGAGATTGACCTCGATCTCCGCCTCGATCCCCGCGCTCGTCGGATTCCACGCGACG